>JBDKKQ010000039.1:0-7404 GCA_039796015.1 Verrucomicrobiota bacterium | reverse complement strand
CCCCTTTTCTTTTTCAACTGCGGTGAATAGCGGTTCCATTCTCCGCAGCAAGCGGGCAACGCACCCGGGCGTTCATTCCCGGATGTTGCAACTGGGAGGAGGGGGGAGATGGCTCCGGCGCACCCGGGCCTCGCTACGGATGCGGTTCTAGACTCGAAAATCGTTCCTACCCCCGTTCCTTGCCTCTGTTCCCGTTTTTAGATTTCAACTTGCGGCGAATATAACGATCAGCCAAGGGCAATGTGAATGACAGTAATAGGGCGCCCGCTAGGACATAGGTTCTTACTTGATCAATTTCAGCGTCGTACAAGTAACTGTTGAAAGTAGACCATCTAGACGTGTTGCGCTGGCCATCAAGCAGGCCGGGACACGACTTGTAGATAATCCAACCTTTAGCAATGTCGCCACCATGCCACAAAACAGGCATCCAAACCATCATGCTGGAGTAGGTCGGCCACCAGCGCCAAGTAAAGGCCGCAACTACGAGACTCGAAAGTAAAGCTACGGCAGAACCAATGCTCTTGGCGAAGTCTTTTGTGATAAAATACCATGGCGGATCCTCTCCAGGACTACCGCCGTGCAAGGCGAAATGATCCATAACTGGCCCCATCGAGTAATAGGCTAAAAAGATAGAACCTACCGTCACAGCGAAGAAGACAAACATGCCTAGAGTCTCACGCCTGAAAAAAGGGCTTTCTGCTGGTGTTGAGAATTTCATTTGAAAGGGGGTCATGGAACGATTTCTGACTTTGGCTGGCTTCATTCGAAGGCCTTCATCCACGCCTGGATCTCGGTTGAAAGTTCCACGCTTGCCCGTGTGGGGAGTTTCCGGACCTGCGCCGAGACGTTGTCGCCGCTGCGCAATCCGAGTCGGTCTGCGATCCACGATTGCCGCAGCGAGGTGCGCCGATACACGGCCCAAGCCACCGCAACCCGCCGCAGATCTCCACGCGGCAGCGCCGTGAAATCCTCGCGACGGCCGCTTTTCAAGCCGAACTGTTGCACTGCTTCGGAGATGATCCGTTCACCGTCCCGGAGGTCATGGTCCCGTGC
This sequence comes from Verrucomicrobiota bacterium, assembly GCA_039796015.1. Taxonomy (GTDB): domain Bacteria; phylum Verrucomicrobiota; class Verrucomicrobiia; order Limisphaerales; family UBA9464; genus SXXZ01. The sequence goes on along the minus strand of JBDKKQ010000039.1, from coordinate 6,351 downwards.
CTGATCGCTGCTTCGGAAATCCTTCGCCACAGGCATGGAGCCACCATTGAGACCTTCGAGTTTTTGAAGAAGCGTCTGCTTGAAGGATTCGCAAAGGGGTCACCCATTAGTGCACACCGTCAAACGATAAAACGTCTCCGTCCCCAAATTTTCTTCTTTAGGTGCTTTTCTCTCGGGCCAAGGCCCCTTTGCGGTTGGTATTCGATCCTGCTCAATCGGTCGTTGAATCTGGATCTCCACGCCTTGGCGTGGGCGATCCGCTCAGTCACCCATCTGGTTCTAGCATGCTTCGTTTCCTGGAGCTTCGCTCCGTTCTCGTCGACACGATGCTCTCGCACCACGTCCTATGCCCAACCCCGCTTTACCACGGGATCCAGAAAGTCGTCAGTTCCGTCCGGTGTTCATTCAGTTCGAAGAGCTTTGGTTCGCGTCGGGCCTACAGGCCTGTCGCGTCCAACCCTGTGCAGACTCACCGTTCGGTCGAATCGCCGCAAAAATATCCTCGTCCGTCGTTGGTCGCCGGTCGTTTCCGGCTCACACCCTCAAGTGTGCCATTGGTTATCTTCGAACCCGCTTCAATGCGTGCTCCGCGATCTTCGCCTCGCCCGCGCGGCTTGTTCCTCGCGGTTGGCGCTGATTAGCATCTATTCCTCTAAAGCGGATCTTCTCTTTTTGGTCCTTCTGTCGTTGTTGCTTCTGGCGGCTCATCGCCGCGATGTCGTGGTGGGAAAGCAGGCGCCTCCAATCAGTTCTCTGGATTTGGTCCAACCCCTTTGCTGGCTGACGCCTGCTCTCCCGAAATCTTTTCAGCCTTCGGTTCGGTAAGGCCCGGAAATATTTTTCCAGCTTGGTACTCTGTCCCCTTGGCCATCACGTACCAAGCCGCCTTGGCTAGCTTGCATGCCAACGCCTTGGTCGCGACCGTTGTACACTTCTTGCCCGCTTTACGGTCATACCAGCGTCGGCATGTGGCATCGAATCTCCGTGCCCCGTGCGCTGCCTCTACGAACGCCCATGCCAGGTACTTGTTGCCGCACTTCTGGTTGTTGTCCCCCTTCGTTTTCCCGTTGGAGATCCGCTTTGCATCCACCGTGCGGCAATAGCTGGCAAATTGCCCCGGACCCGCAAATCGATCGACATTTCCAACCTCCATCGAAATGGTCAGCCCCAAGATAATCCCGACCCCGGGAATGGTCTGAAGCCTTTGGTAGTAGGGCTGCTGGAGGGCCACCTTCAGGACTGCTTTCTCAATCTGGCGGATGCTCTGGTCCAGCGAATCGATGTGCTCTTTCTGAATCTGGGCGATGAGTTGATTGGCTGGGTGAGTGTAAAGAGCAGCGGCTTCTTCAGGCTCCATAGCCTTGAGGCGCCTCAACTCTAAACCACGGCCGGTGGTCCGCTGATGCAGACTCTTGGCGCTGAGAAACAGAGTGGTACGCTGGCGCATCAGGCTCATTCGCCGACGAAACAAGTCACGCACCGGTCGCAACTCAGGATCGTAGACGTATCCGGTTGGTAGAATTTTTAGGCGCTGCAGTTCGGCCAAGAAGTACGCGTCATTCTTGTCGTCCGCGTGCTTGATCCCGCTGTACTGGTCGATCTTGGCTGGATTGGCCAGGACGACGGGAAAACCCGCAGCCCGCAGTCCATCGACCAGCCAGTACCAATTGAAGGTCGACTCGACGGCGATACTCTCAAGCTCTGCCTTGTACGGGGCGAGAAACTCGATGATCTCAGGCAACTCGCAGGCAAGCCTGCGATGCTGAAGTCGCGCTCCTTGATCATCCACGATGCCCACCATCACGTTGTTGCCATGTAGGTCCATTCCGGCCATCACTTTCCTCATCGGTCTCCTTTCGGTTTAGGTTGTTGTCGTTGTCTTTGATTTCCGACGACGACGCCTTACCGAGAGGGGGCCCTGGGCGCGAGGCACTTAATGCCTATCAGTCCCACCTATTTACACAAAAGGGGGCACTCTCTACTCTGATGCTGTCGTTGCAGGGGCTCCGCGGGACCAGGCCTGCGCTCGCAGGGAAGCTCGGGGGAGGAGGTGCTTTCGCGCTGTGCGCGAGGCAAGGTTTGATCGCTTCCAATGCTCGCTCCGGCTCGGTTCCGCTGCCGCTGGGGTTGGGTTGGGTCTTTAGGAAAGCAGGTGCTTGGATGGCTGTCTTTGAGGGCGTTGTTGGGGACGGTGCTTGGCTCAGAGGCGTTTTGGTCGTATCAAGGATGCCACATGGCGTCCTTTGATCGTCCCCAGTTCCGGCCCCGGAGACCTTATGATGGTCCTCCTCCTTCCGGCCCGAGCTTTGGCCCGCGCTCCAGTCCGCGCTCCAGTCCGCCGGCGCTGCCTCAGGCGGATACTACGCATTGGAAGACGCCTTGGGTCTGGTTGAAATACCATTCTCAACAACCGGTGGTGTACCCTGCCATGATCCGGGATGCCTCGGTCGGCGCGAGGCCGGGTGACTGGGTCCATGTGTATGACAAGTCGGGTTCGCCCTGTGGCAATGGCTTGTGGCATCCGCGCGCGAAGGTGCCTCTGCGGCTTTTCCATTGGGGAGAATCTTTTGTCGAGGAGTCGGTTTTGGGAGATTTGATCGACCGGGCTATGGACCACCGGATCGATTTCCTGCGCCTGCCAGAGGTGAGCGACGCGTTCCGGGTGGTGCACTCCGATGCCGATGGTCTTAGCGGTCTGGTGGTCGATAAATTTGCCGATGTTCTGAGTATCCAAGTTCACAGCTTGGGGATCGCTCAGCGGTTGGCCTCTTGGATCCCCCGGATGCATGCGCGCTTGGGCACTCAGAAGGTGGTTTTCGAGGTGGATGACACGGTGGCTCGTAATGAGGGGATCTCACCGACAACAATAAAATCGGATGCGGTTCGGGCGGTGAAGATCCGGGAGCACGGCATCCGCTATGAGGTGGATTTCAAGGAGGGTCACAAGACCGGGTTCTTTTGTGATCAGCGCGACAATCGTCTGAAACTTTCCCGCTATACCCGTGGCAAGCGGGTGCTGGATTTGTGCTGCTATTCAGGCGGGTTCTCCATTTCGGCGATGTTGCTGGGGCAGGCCGCCGAGGCGACTGGGGTAGATCTGGACGAGGCAGCTATCGCCATGTCCAAGCGCAACGCCAATCTCAATCAGGTCCGGGTCAGCTGGGTGGACTGTGATGCGTTCAGTTACGCCCGACAGATGCGGGACAATGGGGAACAATGGGATGTGGTGATCCTAGATCCGCCGAAGCTCATCCACAGCCGGGATGATGAAGATGCGGCTGAGGGGCGGCAGCGCTACGAAGACCTCAATGGACTAGGGATGGTGATTACTCGTCCCGGTGGCTTGTTGGTTACCTGCTCTTGCTCGGGAATGATCTCGGCCGAGGAGTTCGAGGATATCGTCATCCGTATGTCGATCCGGACTCGCCGTCGTCTCCAGATCATTGACCGCACGGGACCTGGCGAAGACCACCCGGTGATGTCCAACTGCCCGGAGAGTCGCTACCTGAAGGTGATCTGGGCTCGCGTTTGGTGAGTCCTTGAAGGGCCGATTTGGTCGGATGGAACTTATTTGGTCGGATGGATTTTGGGACCCACCGGCCGCCAAACTCGGATTCGGAAGTGCCGTTGTCCGAGCGGTCCCCCCCTTGACACGGCCTTGGATTGAGCGAGTAAAATTAGCGCCCGCTTGCGGTTCGCCGAAGCGTGGCCTAGGCCAATGACGGTCTAGATCTTTGTTTTTTCAACACACCATGAGTCAACCTATCAGTCAGCCCGAACAGCATTCCTTCCAAGCCGAGATTCAGCAACTGCTGAGCATCGTCATCCACTCCCTGTACACGGACCGCGAGGTCTTCGTGCGGGAGTTGGTTTCGAACGCCGCCGATGCCTGCGAGAAACTTCGCTTCCTTCAGGCCAGTGGGCAGTCACCCACGGGTGTCAGCGACCCCTCCATCTCCATCACCGCCAATGAGGCGGAGTCGACACTAACCATCGCCGACACGGGCATTGGTATGAACCGGGATGAATTGGTCCAAAACCTGGGAACTATTGCGCATTCCGGCACCAAGTCCTTTCTCAAGGCGTTGGCCGAGCAGCAGAAGCCGGACACTCGGCTCATCGGCCAATTCGGTGTCGGCTTCTATTCCGCCTTCATGGTGGCTAAGCAGGTGACGGTTGTGACTCGCTCTCAAGCGGTCGGCTCCGAGGGTTGGAAATGGACCAGTGAGGGCGGCAATGGCTACACGCTGGAGTCGGCTCCGGACGCCACCCCGGGCACTCAGATCACCCTCAGCCTCAAGGACGAAGCCAAGGAGTTTGCGCAAGCCGGTAATCTGGAACGCATCGTTAAGCGGTACTCCAACTTCGTGGCCTTCCCGCTCGAATTGGACGGCAAACGAGTCAATACGGTGCAGGCCATCTGGGCCCGTTCGAAGAACGAGGTGAAGGAGGAAGAATACACGGAGTTCTACGAGTATCTGGCCCACGACAACGAGGCACCCAAGTACCGCCTGCACTTCACAGCCGATGCGCCCATCGCCATCCAGGCGTTGCTCTTCGTGCCCTCACGCAGTCTCGAAATGCCCGGAATGGTGCGTCAGGAGTCCGAGGTTCATTTGTATTGTCGCAAGGTACTCATCGATGCCAAGCCGAAGGGGCTTCTCCCGGAGTGGTTGCGGTTTGTTCGCGGTGTGGTCGATAGCGAGGACTTGCCGCTCAACGTCTCCCGCGAGCGGATGCAAGACTCGGACTTGATGCGCAAGCTGAGCAAGGCGCTAACCAATCGTTTCCTCAAGCACTTGGCCGAAGAGGCCGAGAAGGATGCTGCCGCCTACGAGGGTTTCTACGCCGAGTACCATCGGTTTCTCAAAGAGGGCGTGCTCAGCGATTGGGAGAATCAGGCCGCGCTGGCCAAACTCATCCGCTACGAGTCCTCGGCCACCGAGGCTGGCAAGAAGACGTCGCTGGCCGACTATGTGAAGCGCATGCCCGAGGGACAGAAGGATATCTACTACCTCTTGGCCAAGGACCGGGCCGCCGCCGAGGCGAGCCCCTATTTCGAGGTGTTCCGCGCCCGTAAGTTTGAGGTCGTGTTCGTGGACGATCCGATCGACGAGTTCGTGATGGATCGTCTGCGCGAGTTCGACTCCAAGACCATCATGACCGCCGAGAAGGCTGAGTTGGATGTGGAGGACGCCTCCAAAGAGGGCTCTCTCACGGAAGACGAGGCGACGTCATTGTCTGGTTGGCTCAAACTCACCTTGGGTGAGTCGGTGCATGAGGTGCGCGCTTCCAAGCGCCTGGTGGATAGCCCGGTCGTGGCCCTTGATAGCGACAAGTACATGACCTCCAGCATGCGTCGCACCCTCAAGTCCATGGGTCGGGAGGCCATGACCGGTGACGAGGCCGCGCCAGACTTGGAGATCAATCCGAGGCATCCGGTCATCGTGAAGCTGAATGAGTTGCGCCAAAAGGATGCCGCTCTCGCAGGCCTAGTGGCCGAGCAGTTGAACGACCAAGCCCGGTTGGCGTCGGGTCGCCTCGAAGACCCGCGTGCCATGCTTCAGCGCATGAACATGCTGCTCTCTCGGGTGGTTGGCGCCTGATCCGATCGGAGAGCATGGGGGTTGGGTCGCACGCGTCTAAAGAGGCCCGATCTCAGCAAGACACCCATTCCAAATAAAACGGCCCGGTGGCAGTGGGGAGGCGATGTCTCTCCGTTAGCCCCGGGCCGTTCTGTGTTTTTTCTGTGTGCTGGTTGTAGCCTCCGACCGTGTAGCCTCCAACCGGCGAACCCTGCAGCGAGTCAGTTTTTGGCGAGGGCCACTGCGGCCCTCTGGAACCAAGCCAGGCTCTACACGTTGAACTTGAAGACGAGCACGTCGCCGTCGGCGACCACGTATTCTTTGCCTTCCATTCGGTAGAGACCCTTGTCGCGGGCTGCAGCCACCGAGCCGCAGGACACTAGGTCTTTGTAGGCGACAGTTTCGGCCTTAATGAAGCCACGCTCGAAGTCGCTGTGGATAACCCCGGCCGCCTTGGGCGCGGTGTCTCCGGTATGGATGGTCCAGGCCCGAACTTCTTTCTCACCCGCCGTGAAGTAGGTGCGGAGTCCGAGGAGGTGATAGGTAGCCCGGATGAGCGAACCCACGCCCGACTCGGTGACTCCGAGAGCGGTGAGGAATTCCTTGGCCTCGTCCTCCGACAAATCCACCAGGTCGCTTTCGATTTGAGCACTAATCACCGTGGCTTCGCAGCTCAGGTGGTTCTTGGCGTACTCGCGCACCTTGACCACATAAGGATTGGTGTCCGCGGTGGCTAGATCGTCTTCCTTCACATTGCAGGCGAAGA
>JBDKKQ010000038.1:0-15337 GCA_039796015.1 Verrucomicrobiota bacterium | reverse complement strand
CGGTTGTAGAGGCTAGAATCACCCAGCGCGGTGGCTTTGGTCTGAAGGTCGGTCAGCTGCGTTGCGATCTGCCCGAGGGCGGAGCGGCGATTAGCCAAGGTGGTCTGCTCGGTCCGGACCGTGGCCTGAGGAGCCCGCTCCACATTCGTGAGTTGCTCCACCACCGACTTCCAGTCGAAACCAGAGGCCAAACCCGAAATGGACATGTCCAAACCAGCCATAAGCAAAAATCAGTAAACGCAGTCGAGTGAGATTCGTTCACCGCAGGGGCATTCTACGGTAACCTTTTGGACTAAATCACCCACTCGGGTGACCACGATGCCCGGCGCCTTGGGCTCCTGAGTCTCAACAGGAGGCACCACTTCAGAAGCGTACAAATCCCGCAACGAAATCGGCCGTGTCTTGGTCATCATTCTGGGAGAACGGATCCCAGAAAGGATGGCTTCTATGACCGCCTCATCGAGGCCCATCCGAAGGGCGTCAGAGAGATCCGCCAGTGCCTTGTCCGCTGGAACCGACACCGAAGATTTGGTGTCGACCGGCGGGGTGACCGGAGAAAATTCCGGGTTAGCCGAGGCCGAAGCCGGGGCAAACTCATAACGAGGAAATGGAACAAACTCAGCAGCCATGGTCACTGGGTCTTGGGAGCTGCCTTCCCGGCCCTCACCACAATGGTCACCCGCCGGTTGCCGGGGTCATCACGCAAGCGATCCGGCAGCGGTTGTTCACTGCCCATTCCTGAAATCTTGCGAATCTGTGAGGATTTCACTCCGAAAGATTGCAGCAATTGGCGGGCCGAGTTGGCTCGAATAGCCGACAATTCCCAAGGATCTCCGTCGGCTGCACCCGCCTCGCCGGCGGTATGGCCGTTCAATTCCAACTCTACCTGAGGATAGCGAGCCAACTCCCAACCCACGGTCTCGAAGACCAATTGACCATACTCGGTCATGCCCCGTGCCCCGGCTTGAAACAGCGGTTTCCCGGGACTGTCGAAGAACGTGATTAGCAAACCTTCACTCGAACGCTCTACCTTGACCGAACGGGTGTCCTTCCATTCGGGATTCTCCATGACGGCCCGTTCCAGTCGTTCATCCAGGCGCTGCATGAATTCCAGCGGAACGGCCGATTGATTTTCGAAGAGTTTTGATCGGTTCTGAGCGCCATCCGATTCAGAGGTCTTCTGAGGCATAACGCCCAAGGAGTTCTTAACCGTGGACATCATTCGGTTGCGGAAGTAGCTGGCCAGTTCGCCTTTGGTCTTTTCGTCCTGGGCAACGATCCACATGACCATGAAAAAGGCCATCATGCCCGTGACAAAGTCGGCATAAGCCACTTTCCATGCACCACCTCCTCCTGCTCCCATAAGTCAATTTATTAGGAAAATACGCTCACTTCATGGTCTTCAGCATCGTCTCCAGCTCGGAGGATGCCGGGCGAACGTCGTCACTGAGGACGCGCCGACCCACTTCGCAGGCTAACAACGGTGCCGCGCCATTGGCGAAGCTCACGGTGGCCTCCTTAATCACATTCATATACATGGCCTCAGCCCGGCAGATGAAATCGATGTTCGTGGCCAGCGGTGCCACCACGCCGTAAGAAGCGAAGATGCCGTAGAACGTTCCGCACAACGCCGAGCTAATGCTCGCTCCGACGACTGTGGTTCCTTGGTCGATCTTGCCCATGGTCAACACGATGCCCAACACCGCGGCAACGATGCCGAAGGCGGGCATTGAATCAGCCACCTTACCCAGCACTTCCACCGGTTCATGATGCTCGTGATGGGCCGTGATCAGGGATTGCTTCATGAGAGACTCCAACTGATCGGGCTTGATACGTCCATCCACCACGGGCTTGAGTCCATCGCACAGGAAGTCCATCGCGTGATGGTTGCTATAAAACTTAGGGTACTTCTTAAAGAGGCTGCTCCCATTAGGGTTCATCACGTGTTCTTCGAGTGCGATCATTCCGCCGCGGCGCCCGAGCACGAAAAGCTCGTAGAGGCACTTTAGCAGTTCCTCATAATGGGTCTTGTTGTAAGGCGGTCCTTTGAGGGTCGCTGTCAGACCGTGGACGATTCCCTTCAGCGTCTTGACCGGGGCCATAATGACCAAGGCTCCGAGTCCCATCCCTGCAATGGGGATGACTTCTCCCGTATGATACAGTGCCAAGGGGTTGCCCCCGTTCATCATGAAACCAAGACAAGTAAGACCGATAATAATGACGAATCCAATAATGACGACCATAGGTTTTAGGTGGGATTAACTCGCTTGATGTAGGCACTCAGGGCCGAGACGGCCTGCACATGGATTTGGCAGGCACGGGCTTCGGTGAATCCGAGGATCTCTCCGATATCCTTCAATCGAAGACCCTCGTAATAGAACATGTTCAGAACCTTCTTCTGGACGTCGGGTAACACCTGGATCCGATCGCGGATCTGCTGGTGCAATTCCCGTTGAAGGAGCATTTCAGAGGGGCCCTGCTGATTCAGGTCCGCCAACTCCCGTGAGGGCAGCTCGTCGCTCGCCAAGAAGGCGGGTTCCGAGAGGCTTTCAAAGATTACTCCGCGCAACCGGTCGAGCAGTTGCCGATACTCCGGCATACCAATTCCCAGTCGTGAGGCGATTTGCTCCTCGGAGGGCGGCCCGCCCAGCTCAGTCGTCAGCGTATCGATGGTTTCTTCGAGCGCCTGACGCCGCGCTAAGTCGGACCGAGAGAGCGGACTAATTCGGCGCAGTTCGTCGAAGATCGCATTTTTGATGCGAATGCGCGCAAAATGGGGGAAAGAGGCCCCTTTGAGCGGGTCATAGGTTCTCCCCGCCTGGACCAAGGCAAAAAGGCCTAGATTAATCCAATCATCCAGGTCAGTGCCCGCTGGGAGCGCCGGGCAGTACCGTTGAACGGTTCTGACCACCAGAGGTGCGTATCGCCGCAGCAAATCCTCCTCTCCATCGGCAGGCCCGATGGTGTCCCGGTAGCTGTGCAGCGCCCGGACCTTGTGGGTCAAGGAGCTCAGTACAGTCGGGGATTCTGAGAACTCAGTGGCTGGCATTACCCTTCGTATTCACTGGGTTTTCCACAGCGGGCTTCTCGTCACCACCGGTGGAGGAGGAGTCCGATTCTTGGCTCGCTCGAAAAATCAGCCGGCACCATTGGCGGGAAATGAGCGCCATAATGCCGCCTGAGATGGCTGCGTGAAACAGACTCTCAACCCAGTCGACGCCATTGAAGAGCGAGATCGCCAGCAGCAGCAGGGCGACTCCCGTTCCGATGGCAGCGCTGACGAGTTGAATCATACTTTGCCGGACTCCATGACCTTCGAAAGGGACTGAAGCACTTCGAGGATGGCGTCATCGCTCACAAAGGGCTTCCGAGCATCCAACTCCCCTTCCCACTCAATCATCGCGGACGAGAGGAGTCGGGCCTTCATGGCAGGATGGGTGGGAACTTCGTCTTGAGAGGCGCGGTTGCGGACCAAACGCATTTCCCGTTCCAGCCAGGAGACCGAGGACAAGGGCGTCTGGAGCTCTCGGGGCAAATTCACGACCGAGAGTGTCGAGGCCTGACCAGGACCTGGAGATTTGACCCAGGATGAAATAGGATGCCCTTCGGACAAGTGCTGGGCCCAACTTTCGGCCAAAACCATGGGATCGCCCCGGAATCCCGGATGCGACCGCCGCGCTTTGACATTTGAAGTCGCCCCGCGAACTCGTGATACAAACTGCCGTTGGCAAACCTGCAACCGGGCCTGTGGCCACTGGGTAGCTGCAGCCTCGAAAAGCCCTGGGGTCATTCGTGCGGTTAACCCAGAAATCTCCCCCATCCCTCGCTGATCCAAAGCGCGGAAAATCTCGGGCCAATTGGGAGTGCTGGCCGCACCTAAGGTGAAATCTGCGACCATGCGATACCCATGCTGATCGACGGCCACCAGACACGTGGCCGGCAGGCATTCCGAACCGGAGTTTTGGCTAATTCGCTCCCGCCACGTCAGCACAAAGAGCCAGAAATGTCTGGGGAGTCTCCGGCGTCGCCATCCGCGGATTTGGGAATCGAGAGTAAGAGCCGCTCGCTCAACCTGGGACTCGTCAAAGCGCAATCCGCACCGTTCATCCAGCCAATCTCTGGCCGCATTTGGCGCCTCTCGCCGGAGCACCGCTGCAGCCACTGCCACCTGTCGGGCCCGATCCATCCAGGTCCCCTGATCTAGCGGCGGTGGGCGAAACGGTGTGAAGACGACATTCCCTTCATTGGGCGATCGGGACCCCGAATCCGGAGTGGGGAACTCGTGGGGCAAATTGGCCACCAACTCCCGAAGGATCGACGCCAGGCGCGAGTGCCCTTCGCGGGTCAACACCTGGATCGGGTTTGGGGGAGTCACGGAATCCTGAAGTTCCATGGCAGATGAGTTTTCCAAAGTCATGGAAGCAATGATGAGTAGGCAGTCACGTGTACCAGAGAGTTATTGGCAACCATCGGAGCCGGTGGTGCCGCCTCACCCCGCTCCTCCACCTGCATCCCCGGCTCAGCGGTGATGCCGCTGATGCGAAGGAAGTCGTGGATGTAGCGGGCTGAAAGAGCGATGGCCCCCGAGTTCGGGTAAGCCTTGGGGGCCGGGTCGGTCACGATTCCGAGAATCTGACCCGAAACATCGAGAACCGGTGCACCCACCGTGGACAAGGGCATCCGGTCTGAAAGGGTGAAGTAGCGCGGATCGGCCTTCATCCCGGAGTTGCGCAGGATCCGCGACCGATGCGCGCTGGGTTGAAGACTGTCACGCGAACTGGCTCCTGGCTCCATTTGCATGCAGAACACCCAAGAACCCGGTCTTATGGAACTACGGTTGGTTTGGACCGCCAGCGAATGAAAAGACCGAGCTCCACCTTGGATTTGCACAATGGCCAAACCCAGAGAGGGATCCACCTTGACCGGTGTTGCCCGAAGTTTGCCGCCGACAATGCTCACTGTGATACTCCGCGAAGAATTGGGCACATGCCTCGCGCTCGTCAGGACATGCCCAGCACCGGACACGATAAAGCCCGCTCCGAAGGCACTGGGCGTTTGATCGGTCATCCGGGTGTCGGCTTGGATAGCGGCCACCCCGTCATCCCGGAAGGTTGAGACAATGGGCCTGAAATCGTTGACTAAAGACCGGCCACGGTCCAAATCGATCGGCGCAATAATACGCATCAACTGACGCCGAGCGCCCGAGGCGACCTCTAGGCCGCTCATTTCAGACAGAGTCCACCAACGATAAGCCTCGGCCATATCCGTCTTAATGACTCGGCCTCGGTAGTAATACTGACCGAGGAGGTATTGAGATTCACGGTGCCCATGTTCTGCAGCCTTACGCAGGTAGGTCTCGGCCATGACCGGATTCTGAACACTGCTTCCCGAATCGTAAATCACCCCCAATTGATACTGAGCAGGCACGAAGTCGGAGTCCGCAGCCCTGCGGTACCACTGGATGGCTCGGGACAAGTCCACAGGAGCCCCACGACCATAATGATAGAGGCTTGCCAAACTGCACATCGAAGGCACAAAGCCGTGCTCTGCAGCACGGGAGAACCAAACCACTGCATTAGACGCTTGGTTTTGATCCAAATTGAGTTGTCCCAAGAGGTGCTGAGCGGCGACCAGACCTTCGCCAGAAGCATGATCCAAATATTTCCGGGCAGCCGACCAGTCCAAGGGTAATCCGTTGGTTCCTGTGTAATAGCTGCGTCCCAAATTATAGAGAGCGACCGGATTGCCCAACTCAGCGGCTTGGCGGTAGTAAGACATGGCCTTGGCGATGTCTTTAGGGACTCCCCGCCCGGTTTCATATAAGTATCCCAGGTTCACTAAAGCGGGTGAACTCTGACTCTGTGCCGCCCGGGAATAGGCATCCAACAAAACCGGGGTAGAACCCGTCACCTGTTTGAGTTGGTTGGACAAACCGACGTTGAACCAAGACCAAGACGCATCCGATGGCCCGGAAGAGTCGGGAACCTGCACCATGGGAGGAAACGCATCGCCGGCCGCAACGCTGCTGGGAGCCGGATCGAGTGCCTCAGCAATGAGAGCCGGTTGAGCGGGTTTCTCAACAGGCTGATCCACCGCCCACAGCGCACCGCCCACAGCGAAGACCATCGCGGCCACAAGAAGTCCAGACAGAGACCTCCTCACCAGGGTCCCCGTGGATTGATCTGTTCGCGATACCAACATCTCTGTCCCTCGCAGCAACTCGTAGGCCAATCATTCTCTGGAGACCTATGGCACGACCCGTGCTGCGGGGATGGTATGACCGAAGCGCTGTTTGGCAGCGTCAACTACATGGCGGAGAAGCGAAGTCTGGATGCGTGTGTCGAACGGCAGCGCGCCTTGGCGTCGAACATCGCCAATCTGGAGACGCCCGGATTTCGGCGGATGGACGTCCCTGCACAGTTTCGCAGCCAACTCTCTGAGGCGGTCCGACGTCAGGATGTTTCTTCAATGAACACGCTTCGGCCGAACGCGGTGATCGACTCTTCAGCGCCGGCTCGGACCCCCGATGGCAACTCAGTCAACCTGACCGACGAGTTGGTTGCCATGCAGGACAATGGATTGGAACACAGCCTTCACATTCAAATGATTTCAGGTCGCATGTCCCGGCTTCGGGCCGCCATCAGCGGGAGGATGTCATGAATCTTATTCCGGGAGCCAATAGTGCATCTCAGGGACTCCGCGCCGAGCAGGTCCGACTGGAGGTCATCAGTCAGAACATTGCCAATGCGCGCACTACGAAGACCGCCGATGGCGGGCCTTACCAGCGCCAATCGGTCCGATTCAAGGCAGCACTCGGTGATGCCATGGCGGCCCAGTCGTCGTCTTCAGCAAAGAATGAACCGACGCTAGAAATCGTTCGAGACCCCCGCCCTGCCGTCCGGGTCTACCAGCCCGGTCATCCAGACTCCGACAAAGAGGGTTTTGTGGCTTATCCCGCCATCAATATCCACGAGGAGATGGCAGACCTGATTTCCGCCAACCGTTCGTATGAGGCCAACATCGCCGTCATGCGCAACGGACGGGCATTGGCACAACAAGCCCTCTCCATTGGGAAGCGCTGAGCACTGACTGACACCGGCCCGCCACCATGACCCCTATCACCAACAGCTTTTCCAGCAATCTCGCCGCAGCCTGGGCACGGCCCGCGATAGGCAAGACGGCAGGAACGGCGTCCAGTGTCGCCGGCGATACTTCCGTTGCGGCACCTGGATCCCGATTTGGGGACATGCTCTCCGAAATGGTGCAGAAGACCGACGCCAGTCAGAAGACGTCCGCCGCAACGACCGGCGCCATGCTTTCCGGTCAAAACGTACCGTTGCATCAAGTAATGATCGCTTCGGAGGAAGCCAGTATTTCGTTCCAACTGATGCTCGAGGTCCGCAACAAGCTGCTCGATGGCTATCAGGAGCTCATGCGCATGCAGGTCTGAGACCCCCTAAATCCACATCCAGACCTAAGTACACGTCCCGAAGCCTCCTTTGTTTTCATCCATGGAAGTTGTCCAAAAACTAACCAAGCAGTTGCGAGAGATCCTCGCCAAACTGAGCGTCACCCAGCAGGTGTTGTTCGGTTTCGCCGGTCTCGGCATCGTGATTGCCGGTATCGCCATAGCGCTGCTCGGTGGCAGGACCGATTGGCGCTTGTTGTACGGTCGACTGGATGCAGCCGAAGTGGGTCGCATTGTCGGTGTCCTGGAATCCCAAAAGGTTCCTCACCGTATTGTCTCGGGTGGATCGGCGATTCAAGTATCCGCCGAACAAGTTCATTCCCTGCGGGCTCAACTCGCTGCCAAGGGCATGCCCAAGGCCGATGGAACGGGTTTCGAAATTTTTGACCGACCGGCCTTCGGCATGTCGGACTTCGTCCAGAAGGCCAATTATGTCCGAGCTCTTCAGGGAGAATTGGCTCGCACCCTGCAGCAAATCGACGGCGTCGAGAGCGCGCGGGTCATGATCGTTCTCCCCGAAAACCGGCTGGTGATCGACGCACAACGGAAGGCCACCGCTTCAGTCTTCCTGAATGTTCGCATGGCCGGTTTGCTCACACAAGAGGCGGTCAGCGCCATCCGTTTCTTGGTCTCCAATTCGGTCGAAGGCTTGCAAGCTCGCGATGTCACCGTGGTGGACAACTACGGAGCTATTCTTTCCGAGCCGTCCGACGAAGGCGGAGGTGCCTCGGCCGTCAGTGGTCAGTTGCAGCAGCGCAAAAACATTGAGCGGTACCTGACTGAAAAGCTGCGGTCCATGTTCGAGACCATCCTGGGTCCGGGGCAGGCCGTGGTTCGTGTCTCGGCAGAGATCTCCTTCGACGCGGTGACGCGTAGTTCCGAATACTACGATCCGGCCGGATCAGTTCCCAAGAATCAGAAGAGGACTCAGGAGACCACCGACTCTCTAAACCCGATCGCTGGCGGGGTCGCCGGAGTCGCTCCTAATACCGGAACCAACTTGAATTCAGCCGGAACTCAGGGTTCCCGGCTCCAGAAACTGGACCAGACCGATGACTTCTACGTCAGCCGCAGCCAGACCAATGTCGTGGCTGGCATCGGTGGACTCCGCAGGGTCACAGCGGCGGTTTTCGTTAACCAGCGCTACGAGGGCAAGGGAGCTGATCGCAAGGCAGTCCCTCGGACCCAGCTGGACATAGATAAACTCAAGCGGGCCGCAGAACGCGCTCTTGGCCTGCCTAAGGGGGACGAGGCTCTGGGAGAAGTGGCCGTGGAGGAACTCCCCTTCAACGAAGAACCGAAGATCGAGGAGACCGCGCGACTGGATCGAGATGCTCTCTGGTTCAAGGGTGTCGAAGCGGCCCGAGTCGGAGGCATGTTGCTGGGTAGCCTTCTGATCCTGTTCTTGCTCTGGAGAATGCTGCGCCGTGGTTCCGAGGAGATGATCGCCGCGGGTGTCCCTGTTGGCCAGTTAATGGCAGGCCAGCAAATGATTCTTGCCAACGGCATGGTGGTGGCTGGGGGAGTTCCAGGAGCCGCAGGAGTGGGAGCAGCGGTTGCTGGCGCACCTGCTTCAGCCAAATCCGACTCAGATGCCAGTGAAGAAGAAGAAGCCAACGAAGCTGCCCAAGAGCAGAAGAAGAAGATGAAGATGGATTTCGGACTGAGCAAACAGCGTCCGGAACGGGTCACGCTCGAAGTGCTCAAGGACCTGATCCGAGACAATCCACAAAAGATGACCCAAGCCGCGCGTGCCTGGCTCACGGCGAAGCCTGAGGAGGAAGGCGAATGAGCGCCATGGAAACAGCCGCCCGGGAAATGCTTCGTGGGAAAACGGGCCCAACGGGCCCCGTTCGTCTCACCCCCTCGCAGAAGATGGCAGCCCTACTGGTGCTGCTCGGCGAGGAGAGCGCCAGCATCTTGATCAAGAGTCTCGATGACAACGAACGCGAGCTCGTCTCATCGGAAATGGTCAATTTGCCACTGATGACCGTTGAGCAGCAGACCTCCGTGCTCAAGGAGTTCACGGAGATGGCAATTCAAGCCAATTCCGGGGTCAGCGGATCGGTGGAATACACTCGGATGGTGCTCGAGAAAGCGGTGGGTCTCTTTAAAGCAGCCGAGGTCATCGGCCGCGTGGGCACTCGACGCACCTCGGTGGCTGCCATGCAGCAAATCATCGATCTCGATGCCACCTCTATTTGCAATCTCCTCAAGGAGGAGCAACCGCAGACCGTTGCGCTCGTGGTCAGTTATCTGACGGCCCAGAAGGGATCCGAGGTGCTTAAGAGTCTTCCTGAAAGTCTTCAGGAACAAGTCATCGAGCGTCTGGCGACACTGGCTTCTACCCCGATTGAGGTGGTGGAAACGGTGGGCGAGGTTCTGTCCAAAAAGATTGGTCGTAAGGTGACCAAGGCCCTCAACCAGACCGGAGGCATTAAGGCGGCGGCGGCTACCCTCAACGCGATGGATAAGACCATCCGCTTGGGAATCCTCAACAAACTCGATGAACGAGTGCCGGATCTAGTGCGGTCCATCCGCATGAAGATGTTCACCTTCGACGATCTGGCCACTCTGGACGTCAAGTCTCTCCAAAAGGTACTCCGCGAGGTCGAGGCCGCCCGCCTGGCCATCGCACTGAGCGCAGCCAACGAGAATTTAAGGCAGGCCCTTCTGGGGGCGCTGTCGAAGCGTGCGGCCGAAACGGTCAACGACGAAATTTCCAACCTCGGGAAGACCAGTCTTCGCGAAATCGAGCAGGCGCAAGAAGGCATCGTGGATGTCGTCCGCAAGCTCGAAACCGACGGCGAGATCTCCCTGGACTCCGCCTAATTTAACCCATGACTCAAACACTCCTACAACATTCGTCAACGCTTCGAGACATTCGGCTCTCGGTGCTCGGATTCCACCGCGAAGAGCGATTGTCTCCGCCGGTAGACATCGAAGCCATGCGTCGCAAGATCGAACACGAGGCTTATCGCCGTGGTGTGTCGACAGCCACCGAAGCCTGCGAAGAGCGGGTGCGGGTGCTGCGCGAGGAAATCGAGCTGAAGCACAAGGAAGAGGTCGGCGTCTACCTTGAGCAGCTGTCCCAGAAGATGTCCTCTCAGTTGGCTGAGCGGATGGAGATTCTGGAGAAGGCCTTGCTCCAACTGACGGTCGAGGCGGTCGCCAAGATCGTTGGGAGCTTGCCCATCACCGTCGACGTCATTGAGGCCAGCCTTCGAGAGACCCTCGGCGCAGCTTTGGGCACTCCGGTGCTGCGGGTGATGCTCAATCCCGAGGATCTGACGATGCTCGAGAAAGCGTCCTACAGCGAAATCCGCTCCCAATGCGCGGCCCGTGGTATCCAGATGGTCCCCGATTCTGGAGTGGATCGTGGCGGATGCCTCGTAGAGACCCAGTCTGGATTCGTCGACGGCCTCCGGTCTTCGCGCATCGCCAGCTTCAGCAGCGCCCTTGAGGGGGCTTGATGTTTGAACTGGTTCCAGACAACCCGACCGGTCTGCGATTTATCCAGCAGGCGCAGCAACGCCTGAGAGAGGCGCGCCTGACCACCCCTGTGGGGTCCGTGGTGCGTGTTGCGGGGCTAACGGTCGAATCACTGGGCCCCAAGGCGGCACTTGGGGATTTGTGCCATATCCGTTGCTCCAACGGTCGTGAGATTAGCGTCGAAGTCGTGGGGTTTCATAATCAGAACCTGATTCTGATGCCTCTCGACACGATTGATGGATTGTGTCCCGGAGACGAAGTTCGGACCAGTCCCCAACGGCGACGGGTTCCCCTGGCCTCCGGACTTTCCGGCAGGGTCATCGATGCCTTGGGCAAACCCCTAGACAGTGGCCTCCCTCTCCAATGGATTGCTTCTACCGGGGATGGCGCGGTGCCCAATCCCTTGTCTCGGGCCCGAATCCAACATCCGCTCATCACCGGAGTTCGGGCCATCGATAGCTTTACTCCACTCGGGCGAGGCCAACGGGTAGGAATCTTCGCCGGAAGCGGCGTGGGAAAATCGACGCTCTTGGGAATGATCGCCCGCCGCTCGGATGCCGACATCAATGTGGTTGCACTGATCGGCGAGCGTGGACGCGAGGTGCGTGAATTCCTCGAAAATGATCTCAGCGAAGAAGGTCGTGCCCGCTCCATTGTGATCGTAGCCACGGCCGACCAACCCGCCTTGCTCCGGGTGAAGGCAGCCTCACTGGCATTGCAAATTTCGGAGCAACTTCGTGATGAGGGTCGCAAGGTGTTGCTGATGATGGACTCGGTCACCCGATTTGCCATGGCCCAGAGAGAAATCGGCCTGGCCGTCGGAGAGCCGCCCACCGCCCGAGGGTACACTCCCTCGGTCTTCGCGGCCCTGCCTCGACTTCTGGAGCGTGCGGGAAACTCCGATCGCGGGTCGATCACCGGTATTTTCACGGTTTTGGTCGAGGGCGATGACCTCACTGAACCCATCGCCGACGCCACCCGCTCCATTCTGGATGGACACATCGTCCTGACCCGTGAATTGGCCGATCGCAACCACTGGCCAGCCATCGAGGTGCTCGGAAGCATCAGTCGTTTGAACCGGGATTTGCTCAACTCCGATCAAATCACTCTTCAAGGCGAAGCCCGCGAATTACTCGCGTTGCATCGCCAGAACCGGGATTTGATAGGAGTGGGTGCTTATGTGGCCGGTTCGAACCCCAAACTCGATCGGGCGATAGCAACCCTGCCCCACCTCGATGGATTCCTGCGTCAGTCCCAGACGGAGGTGCCGTCTCCGACTCCCTTGTGGGAGTTGCTGGCGCTGGCCTTGCGTCAGGGAATGACACCCATCGGCAACTCCTTGGGAGATCGCTCAAAGCCTATTGGCGCGTTTCGTGCTGCGACGCCCCGATAAGGTATGGGTCGATTCCGATTTAGCCTAGAAACGTTGCTTCAGATACGCGCCTCCCAGGAGAGTGCGGCGGCTCAAGCATTGGCTCAGGCCAATCAGGACCAGTTGCGCTGCCAAAGCGATCTGGATCGGGTGATGTCCGACAGCCGTTCTTTGAACGACTCGCTCTCCGAAGGTGGAATCGCTGCATCGATCTCCGTGGCGCTGCGGCCCGGAATGCGACTCAACGCCGAGCGCGCCCGAGTTGCCCTGGCAGCCCAACACGTGGTGGTTACCGAACGTTTGTCGGAGTGGCAGCAAGCCAAACTCCGGTTAAGCCTGCTCGAAAAACTTCGCGAAGCCCGCCTCAAGGAACATCAGCGATCGGAACGGTTGGCCGAAGAGCGCTACCTCGACGAGCGCGTCATTCAAAGCTTCTGACTCCCATGCGCACACTTCTCCTCGCCCTATTAATCATCCTGCTCGGCATTGGCACCTCGGTCGCCACGTTCCTCTATGGTGGCAAGGTGGCGCAGAAGCGCATTCAAACGATCCTTGCCCAGATCGTCGAAGCCTCTCAGGCATCGGCGGCCGTCAAGTCCCCGGAGCAGGACGTTCTCCAAGATGCACCCGAGGCCCAACCGGCAGGCAACGAGCGCCAGACTGAGCTGAGCTTGGCCGCTTTAGAGGCCATGCGGGAAACTTCCGAACCCGGTTCACTGCGCTTCGACAATCCGGACGTTGTCAATTTACTCAACCAACTACGCTCTCGACAAGAGTACCAGGACAGTCGCGAAAAGCGTCTGAAGGAAGTCGAAGAGCGAATCCGCCTGGAAATGCAAAATCTCAACCTGGCCACACAGTGGATTGCTCAAGCCCGAATCAGCCAAGAGCACTTATTGACCAATCGGATCACCTATATCCGGGTGGAAGAACAGCGAAGCCTTCTGGAACATGGTCGCCGCATATCCGCGCTCCCGCCGGCTCAGGGCGTGGCCATTTTGACCAACTATACGCCGGATGAGATTGCCCGGACACTGACCGTCATCAACTCCACCAACGCCTCGTCTCTGTTGGGCGCCTTGGTCGGCACAGGAGAATCAGGTGTTCGTCTGGCTGCGGACATTTCTCGTAGAATGATGCACATCTCGCTGCGGTCGCCCGATGGAACCAATTCCACTGCGGCTTCACCTACGCCATGATTTCAAGCGACCTGAAGGCAGCGGATTTAAGTCCCCGCGCTTCCCTACCCTTTTCATGGAATTCCGACGGGGATTCAGGGATTGCGACCGGCGGGCCAAACGGAGCAACGGCGTTCCAGGTCCACCTGAAATCAGCCCAATCGGCCCAGTCTTCGGAGATGGGCTCCTCACCGGTGGCGGACGCCCCCCAGAAAGCAGAAACAGCAGGATCGGCGGACCCTTCATCGAGAGTTTCGTTCCAGAATCCTTCGAGCGACCCACAGGTTCGGCCTTCGATCAAACCCATCCGCAAGGCGTCTCTCAATGTCCGAGCGATGGTCGACGCCAAGGCGAGATTCATTGGCCCGAGCACCGCTTCTATTTCGACACCCTCCGTATCCTCTTCAGTTCCATCGCCCCAAGCCGGGCCGTCCTCTTGGGGAGAACCCTTCGGGCCGGCTGAACGGTCAGAGTCGGAGTTACGCAGGCCACCGGCCTTGACCTCTGGAGCCTCACCCCGGAATGACGTTCTTCAGGGACTACCGGAGCGCCCATTGATGGATTCTCGGCGGTTACCCGATGCAGAAGTCGTAATATTGCGTGATAAACGGGGTGACTCACAGGATGTACCCAGTTCCAAGAAACTGTCAGGCGATGTGTTTTCAGCCCCCTCCGATGCCGGTCTGACTTACGCATCGAGTAGAGTCACCCAGAGACCGAACCCTGCGTCTTCATCCGCATCGAATTTCGAGATTCAGCGTGATTTTGCATCGGGCCGCGAGGATGCATCGGGCCGTGGGGAGTTGCCGGCTGCGGTATCGATAAACTCGGGCGGCGGTCAATCGACTTCAACACCCCAGAGGATTGCAGCCATTGGTGCAAGAGTTGGAGCGGTGCAAATTCCGGCCAACCGGTCACTGCGGGTAGCTGGAACAGCCGAGACAGTTCAGTCATTGCCGACTTCACGTTCCGCCACCGCTTCCCAGCCATCGATGGGCAGCGATCCGATTGCCAGCGGGGTCCGTGAGGCTGCTCGTCGGGCCGTGGCGCAATCGCAAATCCTAGGTGCCTCACCGGTCGCGGTCGCGTCTGTTCGTCCCGCCAACAACAACGATGCTTTCCGCAGTCTCATTCTGGATCCAGGGGTCGAAACCCTTCCGAGTTTGACCACGGATTTGGCCCCTTCTTTTGGGGACCGCTTGAGCGACTCCACCTCGAGCCCGAATCCAGGGTCCCCATCGGCCGCCAGTCGATCCCCCTTCCTGCCGGTGGCATCGACTCCGTCGCCGACACCTGAGGCCAATAGCGGAGAGCCCTCAGCGAGCAGCCAACGGGAGACTGCCGCAAGTCGGGTTTCAGACCCAACCGGGGTGCAGCGGAGCCTCGCGACGACCACTCCAACTCCGTCAATCCTCCCTGTCGAGTCAGGCTCGCAAAACGGTGCGTTCATTCAGCGCGAGGCACGCTCGGTGAACCCGAGTTCGCAGTTGATTGAGAACGCTTCGGCGAACAATCCATCGGAGACTGTCCAAAATGAGGTTCCCAACCCAACCGGTGCCCAACGGAACCTCGCGACGACCACTCCAACTCCGTCAATCCTCCCTGTCGAGTCACGCTCGCAAAACGGTGAAGTTATCCAGCGCGAGGCACGCTCGGTGAACCCGAATCCAGGGTTGATTGAGAATCCGTCGACCATTGAAGCCACCGACTCCAGCGCGGCCAGCCAGTCCAGTCTCGCCGAATCGCAATCACCACCTCAGCCGTCAGCCCCCTCCCTCCGACCGGCGAACCGATCACCCCACGCTAGAGATATTGATCCCGTTGCTT
>JBDKKQ010000037.1:0-5459 GCA_039796015.1 Verrucomicrobiota bacterium | reverse complement strand
AGCGAAAAGCCCAGTAAAAACGAGTCGCGGAAGGGTGGCTGAGTGGTTGAAGGCACCTGACTCGAAATCAGACGTACTCGCAAGGGTACCGGGGGTTCAAATCCCTCCCCTTCCGCCAACTCGTTTTCTGCCGTCTTCCGGTCCTCTACTCGGCACCCACTGGTGACCCAATGGCCATTCACTACTCATCTCAATGCTGTGATTTTGTTTCGGACTTTCGGCTGAACAGCATCTTCCCAAGCCTTAATCGATCACGTTGAGCACGGATTGGCCGGTGTCCCAGAGGCGCTCGATGAGGCGATGGGTGTTGGCTCCTTGGACGCGGGCCACGGCCAGGCGGCGGGTTCCGTCGGTGAAGGTGATGAGGCTGGTGAGTTCTAATTTTAATTCCTCACACAGTCGGACCCATAAACCCAGAGCGGCTGCTTTCTCCGTAATGTCAAAGGTGATCCGCGTGGAACCGGGTTGCCCACTGAGCAGCTTGCTGAAGACTCGGAAGATGTCCGACTCGGTGATGATGCCCACCAGTTTGTCTCCCTGTACGACCGGTAGCCCACCGATGTGGTGCTCTGTCATTCGTCGTGCCGCCGCTTCGATGGGTTGATCGGCCTCGATGGTGATGACGGGACTTTGCAGGACGTCAGCCGCGGTGCCCAGGGAAGGGAGAGCGTCGATGCCTGCCACCGAGAACGGGTTGAGGTTAGGAGGGAAGGCTCGGACGATGTCCTGCTTGCAGACCACTCCCAAGATGGCCCGGTTCTTGACGACCACTAGGCGACGGATGTTCCGGGCATTCATTCGATGCACGGCCTCGGTGAGCGTTGTTTCCGGGGTGACGGTTTCCACACTGCGGGTCATGCACATGTCTACGATCATTAGATAAAGCTACCGTCAGCGTCCCCTTCCGATGAGGCCGCGTGGTCTGTTCTCACAGATATCGGCAGATGAATGCCTCTGCTGAAACCTCCCGTAAGGATTTGAGCCCCACCTACGGGGACTCTTGGGTGGCAATGGGGTGTGAGGCCGATCCATCCCTCAATGGGCGACGAGGCGGAAAAACCGGGTGGCGTTGTTGCTGGCGTGCCGCGCGATGCGGGTTTGCATCGAGCCCTCGGTTAAAAGGACCTCGGTGGGTAACTCGGTCCAGGTGCCGCCCCTTAGGTCGGTGGTGGTCTGGAGGTGAATCGTGACGCCCGGTCGGTCGAGTCGCAGGTCAAAGCGCAGGGTGGCGGGTTCCGTGGCTAGGCTCATGAGCAGTGGGAGGCGGGTGTCCGCGGTGAGTGGATCGCTGCCTAGGGCAAACTCCAGGAGGTTGGGGCGACCATCCCGATCCGGATCTTGGCCAGGGCCTTGTTGGTCTATGGGGAGCCCCTGCGCGGTGATCCAATCGGAGAAGGGCGCACCCATGAGGGCGGCTCCCGGGGTGGGCGTTGCTGCTAGCCATGCAGAGGGATCGTTGCCGTACACACCCTCGATCCGCTTTTGCAGGGAGTGACCCAAACCCGCGGCTCCAGGGGGCCAGGGTGCGCTGCGGTCGTAATTCACGCGGTCCACTCGGGCAAATTGGCGCAGTCCGGCGTCGTCCAGTCCGGCGGGGCGGCCGAGTTGCACCGACTCGCCTTCGTTGGCCAATCGACCGGTGGTCCATTCCAAGACACGGGTTCCGGCTGGCACGGTGAAGGCCGCGTTGAAGTGAGACAGGCTGCGCGTCAGGACTAGCCGTTCGCCCGAGGCCAGGATGAGCGGCGGGTTGGAGGGGAACTCCAGTGCGATCCCGTCAGTAATGCGCCACGGAGCGTTTCGGACGCTGTCGTAGAGCGGCACTGGAGTGGTCGTGATGTTGAGGAGTTCCAAGAACTCGAGGTCGGGATCCGTCGTCGCTGCATAAAAAATCTCCGAGATCACGATGGGTCCGATGCGCGGTGCGCTGTTGGCCTTGCCGGGAGTCGGGGTTTGCAAGGGGATGAAGTTCCAAGTGTCCGTGGAGGCCTTGCGGTAATTGCCCAAGGTCTCACCCGGGAGTGATGCGCCAAACTTCTCTTCAGTGCGATCGTCGGTGAGGTGATCATCGATGGCTGAACTGAGGTAGAGGGTCTCCCCAACGTCGCTGAGGGCGAAGCCGGTGATCCGACCCACATCCAACGATGCCACGCCGAAATGCTGCTGTTCACTCAACACGATGCGCTCGCCGGGCTCGAGACGTGTCCCGGAGGGAATGCGGTACTTCCGCAGATCGCTCGCGCTGTCGCTGAGAAACCAGCCGCTAATATCCACGGAGTTGGAGGAGCGGTTGAAGAGTTCGATCCAGTCTTGGTCGCTTTCGGAGTTAGCGAGGAGTTCGTCGATCACCACCGTTGGGGTGAGGGCGTAAGGATAGTCGCTGGACTGGTATTGGTAGCGGGCCCCGATGTCGGCGCGGGTTCCGTCGGGATCGGTCGCATGGACGGGATCACCGGAATCGAGGGCGGGTGAGGTGGGTTGGAGACTAAAATCCAACAAGCTCGGAGCGACAAACAGCGGGGCCTTCAGCAGGTTGTTGGATCCTGGAGCGATGATCGCAACAGTGTCCGAAAGAGAGTAGGACACCACCAGTTGGGAGAGAGCGTCGACTTGCACCGGAACAATGGAACTCTTGGAGAAGAGGGTGTTGGTGACGAAGGCCGATCCGCCACCCACGCCGAAGTTCTTTTCGTACACGTCCACGCCGATGTCGCAGTCGACAAAGGTGTTCTGGTCGAGTGTGACCCGCGATCCGGCATCCTTTACTCCCACGCCCAGAGCGCAGCCGACGATCAGGTTGTTCTTCATGATGACCGTGGAGCCTTGACCCACGGAGACGCCCTTGTCGGAGTTGAAGTAGATGCGGTTGTTCTCGATGAGAATGTCCTGGGCTTCTTCGCCAATGTCGATGCCGTCGCAATTGGGCCCTTGAAACCGATAGATGCGGCAGTTTCGCACAACGCCTCCCACGACGCCGTCGTAGTCGATGGCATCGGTATCCGGGGCGTTGTCGCCGATGAAGTCGCTGTCCTCGATGAGCGCGGCTCCCCGTTTCACGTTGATGCAGTCGCCCGTGTAGGGTGTGTGAAGCCGGCTATGACGCAGGACGATGGATCCACCGCGGCAAAAGATCGGGCCTTCACAGTGCTCGATATCGAGGTGTTCGATGAGGAGGTTCGCATTCAATCCGGAGAGCGCGGAGGGGAATGCCAGTGGATTTGCGCCGCGTGTCGCCTGGCGGATCACGAGGTGGCGCAGCACGCTGGCCCCGTCGGGATTTTCAAAACTAAGGCCGCCCCAGCGCGCACCGTTGCGGCCGAGGAGACGCACCGGGGCCTCCACTGTGCCCGTCACGTTCAAGGTGCCTTGGACCCGAAGGTGCCGCCCAGCGGGCATGTTCAGCGTGATTCCCGCGGGCACGTTGAGGGTGATGCCGGGCGGGATGATGAGGTCTGAATCCAGCGAGTAAGTGGCTCCGGCGATGAGGGAAGTGGTTGCCTTGAGAGTACCGCCTATCACCCGTTCTTCGGATGGGGCGAACTCGGCGGCGAGGCTGGTAGTGCCGGTTAGCACGAGCGTGATATTGGCCGTGGTGTTGGCCACGGTGTTGGCATTGCCGGTGGTGCCATTCCAGCGGACGAAGCGAAAACCCGGGGCCGCTTCGGCCGTGAGCCTGAGTGGAATTCCGGGGAAGAGTCGGTGGACTCCCGGTTCGGTGGGCACGCCCTCGACGAGGATTCGTCCGTGCTGCAGGCCGCTGACCCCGAGGGTCACTGCGACGGCGGGGGACAGGCTGAGACGGCTTTGGATCTCTTCCAAAAATCCATCGGAGCGGGCATCGATGAACTTCTTCATGTCGGCCAGGGCCGAGGCACGTCCGGAGGCACTCATGCCGCCCAGGCTCGACCATCGGGCTGCATGGCGCGGCACCTCCGATTCCACCTCCTGGGCCATGGTGTCCAAGAGGCCTTGGACGCGCACGGGCCGGAAGGTCGCATCGGCGTGGGCCGCCAGGCGTTGGGCTAGGCGCTGCCGGAACTGCGTGCTGGTTTTCAGTCGCGACAGCAGTTGATCCGAAGAAAGCATTTCGGACAGAACGTTGCCGCCCAGTTGCGAGGAGCGGAACGTTTGGTCCATATCGGGCAGAAACCACTGCCAGCGTCCGCTGGGGGTGCGCGGACGCCAGAACTCCCGGTTGTGCGCCCAACTCGTGTTCTGTCCCCAGGACTCGGAGGCGATGAAATCGATGAAGCTCTCAATGTCGACCCTGGATTCGATGACTGCCCATGCGGCCGGTTCGTTGAGGTCGTGCGATTGGGCGAACTCGAGGAGTTCTAGCCAGTGCACCGTGTCGCCCTTGTCGGCTCCCAACGTAATGGCCGAGGAGGTGACGTGACCGTAGTTCAGGTGGTCGATGTCGGTCGCGTTCAGGCGGTGATGCTCGAAGAACCAGGCGTCGTCCCACCGGGAACGGACGTCGTGAATGCCCCAGTAGGCCCCGTTGATAAATACTACGCTGGGTCGGTAATCGGACACGCCGACCTTCATCTGGCCGCGCTGAAGAAAGGGCCACAAGCCATCCCGCAACATCTCCATGCTCCAGGCATCGCCGCCGTCGCGCAGGGTCAGGGAAGTGTGGTTGGGGATGCCAGTTCCTGGGAACAAGTCGTAGGCCAGGTTGTCATCACCATAGGCCCCGCGGATCGCGAAGTTCAGGGCGCGCTGCGCGTGGACCCAATTGTTCTCACCGCCCATACGAAAGGCACCGTTGACCCGGAAGCCTGACTGCCCGTTCGGGGCGAAGAATTCTAACGAACCCGGGGCATCCTTGTTCTTGTACACGTCGCGCAGTCCGCGCCCAGAGCTGCCGCCGCTCACGCTCTGCTCATGTTGGTTGTAGTAGATGCCTAGGCGGTCGCCGAAGAGCAGTTCGGGATCGGAGACCACCGAGATCATCGGCAAGGATCCCAGTGTTTCACCGATCAGGTAGGTTCGCGTGGCGATCGGACCATTGGGCCGTCCCTCTTGGAAGACACGGGTCCGGACCACGGTGTTGGACGTGAGGGTGAATGGCTGGGTGTAGGCCATTGAATTTGGGGTCGGAGCTGCCCCGTTGAGCGTGTAGCGCACGGTTCCGGACGGGGCTCTCAGTGTCACCGTCACCGGAGTCGCCGAAACGCCGCCCTCAGGGCTGATGACCGCGGCGATTCCTGGGGCGCGAAGGTCGGGCACCTCAGTGCCGATATTCGGGGCGCCGGGTGTGGGGGTCGCGAACTGGACCCAGTCTCCGGCCGTATTGCGGCCCCGAGAGACGTCGGCAATCTGGATTCCGTAGGTTTGGAGATCCACGTTGGTGGAGCCAGTAAAGCCCGCCCCGGAGAGGGACAGGTCGAAGCCGTGGTCGGAACTGTTGGCCGCGCTTTGGTGCACTTCTACAGCCACCAGATTGAGACCGGCGA
>JBDKKQ010000036.1:0-3031 GCA_039796015.1 Verrucomicrobiota bacterium | reverse complement strand
GTGACCCTCGCGCTGGCCAGCGTGTTGCTGGTCTTCTTGCAGTTCATTCCGTTCCCGAGCCATTTCCGGGCTCCCGGTGTGATTCAGAGTCGCCAGTGGATGGAACTCCACAGCCGGACTGCCGGAAAAGTGATTCGTCTTTTGGCGCAACCCGGAGCGGCGGTGCAAGCCGGGCAACCGCTGGTCCAGATGGAGAACCCCGAAATCGAGATCCAGCTGGCTGGGGCTCGAGCAGGCCTGGTCGAAGTGGAGACTCGGATCCGCCAGGCGCTCCACGAATCGACGCCGAATCTCAAACCGCTGGAGAGCCTCAAGAATTCCGTGGTCAAGACCATCGAACGTCTGGAACGCGAGCAATCCGATCTCACCGTACGCGCCTCGCAGAATGGACTGTGGTTGATTCCCGAGTCCGAGGGATTGATCGGCCGCTGGATGGCCAAGGGCGGAGTCATCGGGGCGCTGATCGACACCAACGGCTTCCAGTTCCAGGCCACCATTCTTCAGGAGGACGGTGACCGGATCTTCCAACGACCGCCGACCGCTGCCGAAGTCCGTTTGAGCGGAGAAGCCGACCGACGCTTGCGTGTGGACGGCATCCGGGTCATCCCCGGCGAACAACGCCAACTGCCCTCGGCGGCATTGGGTTGGAGAGCCGGCGGCCCCGTTCCCACCTCAGCCCGTGACAACGAAGGGCGTCAGGCGGCCGAACCCTTCTTCGAGGTGAACGGAAATGTCTCCGACCCGGCGGGAGCCCTACTGCTGCACGGCAAGGCCGGCTGGATCCGATTCGACCTGCCCAACGAACCGCTCCTGCCCCGGTGGATCCGTTCGCTGAGACAACTCCTGCAAACACGCTACCAGGTGTGACCACTCCGACCGAGTTCTACCGTCGCACCGACTACCGATCTCCGGCCTCGCTGCCCAAGGGAGTCGATGCCTGGGCCAACCGATGGATCGGAGCCTACCGTCGCCGAGGCGGCGCACTGAACCAACTCCGTCAACGCGCCACGGAGACGGAAGTCCTGTGGGGCCAGATCCAAGACTGCACGGACCACCAATTGAGGGTCCGCATTCTGGAACAACGCGAGATCATCCGTCGCGGTGGACGGGCCGCGGAATCGAGTCTGCTTCCGGCGCTCGCAGCCATTCGGGAAGCGGCCCATCGACAGCTCGGGCTCATGGCCTTTCCCGAACAATTAATGGGAGCGCTCGCCCTCCATGGCGGATGCCTGGCTGAGATGGCCACCGGTGAAGGCAAAACCCTCACCGCGGGAATTGCCGCAGTGTTGATGGCTTGGAATGGACGGCCGTGCCATGTCGTCACCGTCAACGACTACCTGGTGGAGCGGGATGCTCAGTGGCTCGGCCCCCTGTACCGATTCTGCGGTATCCACGCAGGCTTCGTCACGGCCCAGCACTCGCCCGAAGAACGCCGCCACGCCTACGCCTGCGATATCACCTACACGACGAGCAAAGAAGTCGTCGCCGATTTTCTGCGCGATTCCCTGAAGCTCGGGCAACTGCGCAATCCCACCCGACGCCTCGTCCAACAGTTGTTGCATCCGAGACCCGAGTCGCAGGATGGCCTGGTGATGCGGGGGCTGCACTCGGCGATCATCGACGAGGCGGACAGCATCCTCATCGATGAGGCCGTCACGCCCCTGATCATCTCCGCACCGCGGGCCAATGATTCCCTGAAGGAGGTTGTCCACATCGCAGAAGCAATTGCGCAACCCCTGGAGGCTTCGACGCATTATTCGGTGAACCTGCGGCATCGAGAGATCGAGCTCACGCCTGCCGGAAATGCCCGACTCGACGAATTGTGCGCGGCCCTTCCGGGATTCTGGAAAGCCCCAGAACGCCGGACCGAACTCATCCGACAGGCGCTGGTCGCCCGAGAGTTCTACCTTCCCGGACGCCAATATGTGGTGGTGGATGGCAAGGTGGTCATTGTCGATGAATTCACCGGCCGGCAAATGGCCCAACGCACCTGGCGCCAAGGGCTCCACCAAGCCGTTGAAGCCAAGGAAGGACTCAAGCTCTCCGACCCCTCGGAAACGATCGCCCGCATCAGCTTCCAGCGGTACTTCCGCTTCTACCATCGCCTCGCCGGCATGACGGGCACGGCCCGAGAGGCCGCCCCGGAACTTTGGCAGACTTATGGGCTGCCGGTGCTGACCATCCCGCCGCACCTGCCCAACCGCCGCATCCAGCACCCGGATCTGATCCTGCCCACCGCCGAGGCGCGCTGGGCTGCGGTGGTGGACGAGGTGAAGGCGGTGCATGCCCGTCGCCAACCGGTGCTCATCGGCACCCGCAGCGTCGCAGCCAGCGAACGGCTGGCCGAACTCCTCGAGAACGAGGGCATGAGCTTCCAGTTGCTCAACGCGATCCGCCACCACGAGGAAGCCACCGTCGTGGCCATGGCCGGCGAAGCAGGACGCATCACGATCGCCACGAACATGGCAGGCCGCGGAACCGACATCCGTTTGGGTCAGGGTGTGGCCGCACAGGGTGGGTTGCACGTGATCGCCACCGAACGTCACGAATCCGGGCGCGTCGATCGTCAACTCTTCGGGCGCAATGCCCGCCAGGGGGATCCTGGCAGCGTACGCGCTATCCTGAGCACCGAAGATGAACTCCTGAAACGGCACATCCCGGTGCCCGTCCAGCAGCAAATTCAGCGTGCGGTCGAAAACAAACTTCCGGGCTCCCAACGTCTGGCTACTGCGGCCATGCGCATCGCACAAGGCATCGCCCAGCGCAAAGCCGAGGCACTCCGAGCCAACGTCGCCAAGGTCGACACATGGATTGAGGAATCTCTGTCGTTCACCGGTCGCGAGGCGGGCTGAGCCCGAAATCATCCAAGG
Organism: Verrucomicrobiota bacterium; assembly: GCA_039796015.1. Taxonomy (GTDB): domain Bacteria; phylum Verrucomicrobiota; class Verrucomicrobiia; order Limisphaerales; family UBA9464; genus SXXZ01. The sequence goes on along the minus strand of JBDKKQ010000036.1, from coordinate 161 downwards.
CGTTCAACTCCCGACAACAGCCCAGCAATTCTTGGACACCCCAAGAGTTGATGCAGGGCATCAAGGGCCAGGGCCTCATCCGCGAAGGGATCTGAGCCGCCGCTGTGCCTGGCAGCAGCTCCCAAGCCGACGCTTACAACACCCGCATGCGATACAGTCGG
>JBDKKQ010000035.1:0-2612 GCA_039796015.1 Verrucomicrobiota bacterium | reverse complement strand
AGCCGCTGAGGCGGTCGCTGGAGTCGTTGCGGCGGTGGTCGGCGCGGTCGCTGGGCCCACGGCGGCGGGCGGTGACAGAGGCGTGGGTTTTTTCTGCGGCGAAGAGCTGGGTTTGGACGCCGCCTTGGCGGCGACTTCGGCGGGGTTTCCCGGCGGCCGGGCATCGGAGGCCGCGGCGGTGTTGGTTTCCGAAGACTTGCGAAACCACTGCACGGGGTTGGCCCATTTGCCTGGGGTCACGCGTTGCCACAGCGAGCGCTTGGCGGGGTTATTGGCGTCGTCGGTCTCCAGCGCAGTGGGGGTAGTCTTACCTTCGGCGGCGCTCGGAGACGGAGCCGCGGACACTGCAGGCTCGGTGGGCTTCTGAGGCGCAGGCGCTGCGACCCCTGTCGGAGCGGCGACCACCGGTTTGGCGGCAGGTTTGGCCAAGGGCTCGTCTTGGGCCGGGCGCAGAGGCGGATCTTCCTGCACGTTGACGACCTGAAGCGGGGGCGGAGGCGGAGGGACGATTTGCGGAGGGACGACCGGCTTGACGGCTGGGGGCTCAGCCGTGCGGGTTGGGCTCGTTGGAGCGGTCGGCGGAGGTGTCGTCGTCGCCAGGGGTCTCGAGGCTTCGGTCACGGCCACAGCATTGGTCCGCTGGGTGGGTGCCACTGGGGCGGTCGGTCGGCCGGGTCTCTGCGGAACTAACGGTGTCGGCGCATTGGTGCTGACCAGGGCGGTGGGCGGAGTCGCCGGGGTTTCCCACTGGCGGACCAACTCCTGTACGGCGGCGCTTTGAGGGGCGCTCGGGTTGACCGCAAGCCAGCGGCGATATTGGGCCGCCGCGGACCGTCGATCCCCTTGAAGCTGATAGGAAACACCCAGGTTGTAGAGAGGCGTGGTGGCGGCCGGGTTGAGGCTGAGAGCGTATTGGAAACAATTGACGGCATCCTTGAATCGCCGTTTTCGCAGACTCAGCAAGCCCCGGCTATTCCAACCGTCGGCACTAATGGCCCCAGTTGGTTGGATGGTGGCGAAGGAACGCTCAGCATCGTCCCAACGACCCGACTGAAACTGCAGTTGGGCGAGAACTTCCCAGACGGCGGCATCTGCGGGGTGGGCCACCAAGTAGGCCCTTAAGCCCTTCTCCGCTTCCAGCAACTCACCGCGTTCGAGGTGGGTAATGGCCAAATTGTAGGTGGCCTCGATCCGGTTACGGTCGACCTCTAGCGCTCGCAAATAGGCTCGCCGGGCCTCGTTGGTCTTGCCGCTGGCGTGGTAGGCAAGCCCCAGATGATTGAGAGCCGGGGCGTTTTGCGGAAGATCCAAGGCGGCCCGCTCCAGCAATGGTATGGCCTCGGTTGACTTGCCGATCTGGAGCAGACGGTCTCCCTCGATCAACGCCCGTTCTCCCGAGGGGCTGCATCCGCCCAGAAACAGGCTCAATGTGACCATCGAAGCCTTGCCGAGGGAAACGGGTGAGGGGAGTCGTTTCGTGTTCCCGTGGGCATTCATCCGTGGTGCTGGTGCTGGAAGGGGAACGATTTTTGGCGGGTGAGGCGTGTTCGGCGTGAGCCGTGACGTCGATCGTGGTGGGCGCGACAGGACTTGAACCTGCACAGCTTTCGCCAATGGATCCTAAGTCCATCGTGTCTGCCAATTCCACCACGCGCCCAACGCCGACGTCAGCACTCCGCTGCAGGAGTGCGTGCCCCATTGCTATGCCGCCAGCCGTGTTTTGGCAAACACAGGCTCTGGCCTAAATCACTATTTCTTGAGGAGCGCGTACTCCATGGAATCCACCAGCGCCTCCAGCGAGGCGGTGATAATATTCTCGCTCACGCCCACAGTGCCCCACTCGCGTTTGCCATCGGTGCTCTGGATGAGCACGCGCGTTTTGGCTCCGGTTCCGGCGACGCCGTCGAGGATCCGGACCTTGTAATCGGTCAGGGTCAGCGCCCGGATTTTGGGGAACGACTTGGCCAGCGCCGAGCGCAAAGCCCCATCAAGGGCATTCACCGGGCCGTCACCCTCGGCCACCGTGTGATGGACTTGATTGCCCACCCGCACCTTGACGGTGGCTTCACACACCGACTGCGGACCGTTGGCCCGCATCGAGACATGGTAACCATCGACGGTGAAGAGCAGCTCGGGGTTGTTGTCGAGCACCCCGCGGATGAGCAGCGCCAAGGACGCCTCGGCCGCCTCGTATTCGTACCCGGCGTTTTCCCGGTCCTTGATCTTGGAGGTGATGGCCTGAGTCTCCGGTTGGCTCGCGGTCAGCTTGAAGCCCAGCTCGGCGGCCTTCACCAAAATGTTGGTCCGGCCAGACATGTCACTGACGAGCACGCGGCGGTGATTACCCACCGACTCCGGCGTGATGTGCTCGTAGCTGCGAGCCACGCGCTCGATGGCGTGCACGTGGATGCCGCCCTTGTGAGCGAAGGCCGTCTGACCGATCCACGGTTGACGCGGGTCATGGCGCATGTTGGCCACGCCGTCCACAAATTCGGACAGTTCCTTGAGCTTGGGCAGCGACTTGGCCGGCACGCCCCGGAATCCCATCTTGAACTGCACAATCGGGATCACGCTGGTGAGGTTGCAATTACCGGTGCGTTCACCGTAGCCAT
>JBDKKQ010000034.1:0-5516 GCA_039796015.1 Verrucomicrobiota bacterium | reverse complement strand
AGAACCTGGACGAGCCCTCCCGCAAGCTGATGCGGGACTTGGTGGTCCTGACTGATGAACTCCTGAATCTGGGGACCGCCGGTCGCTGTCAGGCGACCGTGTGCATGGAGTCGGTCCGCTTTTTGGTGTCCAGCCTGCTGGTGTTGCTGTGAGTGGTGGCCTGTTCAGGCGCGGCCTTGATTGAAAGGCCCCGTCACCGGGGCCGAAGCCCTAGCTGAAGTAGCCCAGCTCCCGGAGGGAGCGGTGGTTTTCGCGGCCAACGATGACGTGGTCGAGCACCTCAATCTTGAGCACTTGTCCTGCGCGGATGAGGTCGCGGGTGACGCGGATGTCTGCCTCCGACGGGTTGGAATCCCCGGAGGGGTGATTGTGCATGAGGATGATGCTGTGCGCTGAAGCGATGACCGCTGCGCGGAAGGTTTCGCGGGGGTGGATGAGCACTTGGTCCATGAGGCCAGTGGAGACGAGGACGTGCCCCTTGATCTTGCGGCGGACGTTGAGGAGCAAAACAACGAAGCATTCCACCTCGGGGTTAAAGTAGGGGTTGGAGCGGACGTGTGTGTTCCAGTAGCTGGCAGCCTGGGCGGGGCAGGTGCATTCCTTCAATTCGCTGGGCAGTGGGCATTCCCGCAGGGAGATGAGTCCCCATTCCTGAGGCTGCGTCTTGCTGCGGAACTTCTTGGCTCCCGTTCGGGAAGCCTCGTCGATTGCCTGCATCATCGGTGTTGTGTGAATCGTCTCGGTCATGTGTTTCTTGCGTTTAGAAGGAGCGGGAGTGCTCTCTTCGCAGGCCCGGGGAGAGCACGACTGCTCCGGCAAGAAACACGGGTCCGCCGTCCCGACGGACGGGGTCCCGGAGCAACGGCAGGCACGAGTGACAGGCTAGTCCTGGCGCGACGCCTGCGCGGAGGGAGCCCGGTAGGAGGGGAAAAGGCGGAGACCGAGAGACTCACGTCACCGACTGAATGTCGGTCGACGACGGGTGGAAACGTGGGCGGGTCAAAAGCAGCGGGGTGAACCAATCTAAGAAAAATTAAACATTTTCAAAAAAGCGGCTCGGCTGCCGTTTGGATGGGGTGTCGGCGCTAAAGCGCCAAACAGTTTAACCACCAAATTGAATCAAAAATGAAATCCTCCAAGATCCTTGTGCTCCTCGCCGCTACCGCTCTCACCACGGTTCTTCAGGCAGCTAAAATCAGCATCGAAGTTCAGGTTCCCGGCTATTCCGCGGCTGGATGGGTCAAAGTGATGCCGGAACTGCGCGGTGTGCTGAAGGGGCGGGTGGCTCACCTCCCTCAGTATGGTGGATGGGTGACGGATCGGGTTTCTCGGGGTGAAATGATGAAGACAACCTTCGCCGCTGATCGCCCGATTGAGCGGAATGGCCGGGGCGCTTTGGTTGGCGTCGCCGCGATTGGCTTCTGCGAATTCAACTGTGTTCGCCTGCCTTATAGTCGAGTCGAACGTGTCACCCGGGATGCAAAGATTGACAATGTCTTCGCTTGGACCGTGACCGAGGCCGGTTACTTCGATAGGGCGGTGCCTATTGGCGCTCGCTGATAGGCCTTTTCAACCCGGACTGTCCCGACTCCTGCTCAAGGAGTCGGGACCTTTTGCGTAACGGTGCGGCGTCCGGAGAGGTTTGTTCTCTTCGTTGCGAAGCGTACTTGTAAGTGATGGTTTGAAAACCCGCGAAACTCGCCAGTTTGAAAACCTTGCGCATCTGGGCGGATGCATAACGCCGTTGGATGGGTTCTCCGACGTCGGTGGAGAAACGGATTGAGGCAGTTTTCAGGGGGTGGTTCTTGTTTCGGTAGCTGCATTCCTCGACCACGACGAAGCTCCAGACAGACTTAATTGACACCCAATAAGCCATTGACAAACGAAGACAGCCCCAATGCCCTCACGGATGAAATTCCTTCGAAATGAAACGCCTCCTGTCCCCGATTCTCCTGTTTCTTATTGGCTTGATCACTTCTGAAATCGGCCATGCCGGGTCCCCGCCCTCGCAGGTCTGGATGAGGAGTCTTGTTCAGACCGGCAGGTCTCCGGTGGCCGTCGGACTGGATGGCACTATCTACTCGAGCTCGAGCGACGGGACCAACGGGGTGTTGGCGATCGATGGCACCGGTCGGGTGCTCTGGGGGTACCCCGACCGAACGGCCCAATACTCCGCCCCGGTGATCGGCAACCAAGGAGAACTCTACTCCATCACCAGCGACCGACGCCTGGTCTGCCTGGAACCACAGGGCACTCTGCGCTGGGAAATCAAACTCACCCAAGACGTTCTCCACATACCGGCCGTGGGCCCCGAGGGCACGGTGTATTTCGGTGACCGCGGGGGTGCCCTGCATGCGATCCGACCGGATGGCACCCGGGTCTGGTCGGTGCAGCAGGCGTCACAATTCTCCAGTAGCGCCCCGGTGGTCCGCTCCGACGGCTCCATCCTGATTGCCGACTTTGAAGGAGGTCTCCGATGCTTCGCACCGGACGGCACTCGACGCTGGTGGGTGAGCTATCCGGGCTCCGTCATCGGAACACCCGCACTGGGCGATGAGGGACGCATTCGGGTGCTCTACTATCCCGGATTGCTGAGATGCTTCAATGAAGACGGCTCGCTGGCTTGGCAGTACCAATTGCAGGCTCAGGTGGAAGGAGTATCACCGGTCGTGGACAGCAGCGGCACCACTTACGTGGGTACTGTCGACGCGGGACTCTTCGCTGTGGGCGCGAACGGACAGAAACTGTGGAACCGCCCCGTCTCCGCGGGCATCGCCAGTACCCCGGTCCTCACCGCCTCCGGGTCACTGGTGGTTCCGGGATATGAACGCCAGGTGCTCTTCTATGGCACGAACGGTCTGCTCTCTGGCCGAGTCTCCGTCGAACTGCGGCTCTCGGGCGGCCTGACGATCACCCCATCGGGCCTGGTTTTGGCTTTGTCGGGATCTGGGGAATTGTACGCGATCAAGACCGATCTCCGGATCCAAGGCGGTGCTTGGCCCATGGTGAACGGCAACACCCGGCTCAACGGTCGGGGCCGCTCCCGACCGACGGTCACTCTGGTGGACCCCGACCCGACTAAGGTCCACCGCACCGATGAAGGGGTCCCGTTGTCGGTGAAGATCGGAACCGAGGGAAACACCATCGCACGGGTCGAGTACCGCACGGGCACGAATCTCGTGGCGGTCTCCACCAACTCTCCGTTTGCATCCCGATGGGCATCGCCCCCGCCCGGTGTGTCCCCGTTGACGGCTCGGGTGATTGACGAGAGCGGTGGCAGCGCCGAATCGGCGACGGTCTTGGTGAAGGCCGCGTCGCCCGGGGCGGCGCCGCTGTGGATCAGCCATCCCACCTCCATCAGCACCAATGCGGGCACTGCCTTTTCCAGTGTCGTGGAATCCCTCAGCACGACTCCGACCACCTACACCTGGTTTCTCGATGGTCGACCCGTGAGTGGGGCCGATGGCCCGGTTCTCACCCTCGCGGCCACCACCCCCAACTTCTCGGGTCGGTACACGGTCGTCGCAAGCAACGCCTTCGGGGCCACGACCTCCGCGCCGGCGGCGATGACATTCCTGCTGGAGCCCGAGGTGTTCTGGAGCCGGGAAATGGCTACCCGTTCGGCCCGTCCTTCGATCGGTGCCGACGGCCTTCTCTACGTCCAGAGCGCCAACGGGCTCCTCGCACTCGATCGGGCTGGAACGGTGCAATGGGTCTTTCCCGGCTGGATGAACGACGGGATCCCGATCGCCGACGACGGATCTATGATCGTGAATCAGGAGAATCGCTTCCTGACTTCGTTGGACGCCACGGGACGGGTGCTCTGGAGCATCGGCACGGCACAGGGAGCGACCGGTCTAGCCCGCGACCGAAGGGGCGAGGTCTTCCTCGCCACGACTGACGGATTCCTGGAACGCCGCGCTCCCGACGGAACCCTCCGTTGGCGGTCGGCGATTGGAGCGCAGGATCCGACCACCCCGATGATCTCCACGCTGTCGCAGGTGATCCTTGGGGCTGTGGATGGACGGGTGCGTGCCTTCTCTAGCAGCGGGGAGAAACTCTGGGAATCGGACAGCCTCGGGGCGCCGATTCGCGGGGGAGCGATCGCCCCCTCGGGCACGCTGGTGTTCTCCGGCAACAACCGCCTGATTGCCCTGGGACCCGATGGAACCCTTCAATGGCAGATCACCCTCCCCGGCACGGCGGGAATCCCGGTCATCGCCCCGGACGGCGCGATCCACATCGGCATGTCGGATCAACCCGACCCCAATCTACCGGTCGCCGGACGGGTTAGCGTGTACGAGGCGGATGGCCGACTGCGCTGGTCCCAACCGGTGGAATACCCCGCACTGCAGGCCGGGGCGATCGCCAGTGATGGCACCTTGTTCATCCCGGTGGGTCACCGACTGGTCGCCTGGAACCGTAATGGCACGCTGCGGTTTCGCCTATCCACCGAGGGAGACAACCTCGGAGCACCGTTGATTGGGTTCGATGGCACCGTCTACATGGCCGACGGCAGGTCCAGGTTCTTCGCTTTGCGGGGCACCCAGCCGATGCCGAGCAACGGATGGCCATGTACCGGCCGCGATGTGCGCGGACGTTCCGACGCCTCCAGCAATGCCGACCCCGACAGCTTCTTCTTCCCGACGGCCTCCAACGGGTTCGACGACGAGGTGTCCACGATCCTCGCGCCGGGAGACGGTTCGCTGGTCGTCGGTGGACAGTTCCAGATCGCCGGCGGGCGTCCGGCCGCGCGCATCGCCGGCTGGAACGGCACGAACTGGTTCTCCATCGGCAACGGATTCACTGGCAAGGTCGTCCACGTGGTGCGGTGGGGCACGAACATCGTAGCCTTGGTGAGCTCCGACCGGCGTGGTGGCGTGGTACCCTTCCCCTACCTGTGGGACGGCACCACTTGGAAGGCCATCCACCAAGGGCTCGCCGACGGCATGGCAGCAAGCCTGGTGGTGCACGAGGGACAACTGCTCGGAAGCGCGAAATTCTCAGGATTAGATGGCATTCAACGCCCCTATCTGGCCCGTTGGAACGGAACCGAATGGGGCCCCGTGGGCGAACCCATGGAGGGCCAGGGCCTGACCCGGTTCGCCTCGGGCCCGAACGGACTCCACGCGTTCATGGACCAAATCGTCCTCCGATTCGACGGGACCCGGTGGGAACAGTTGGGAGGGATCTTCAACGAACCGATTGCAAGCATTCTCGATTCGCCTTCCGGATTGTTGGTCTCGGGAGCCTTCACTTTCGGCGGGACCGATCGGGGCCGGGTGGCCCGATGGGATGGCACGAGCTGGGTTCTCATCGGCGGTGGTCTCGGGGGTATTCCTCCCTATGTGAGCTATGCCCAGACCCTCGCCAGCGATGGTCAGAACCTCTATGTCGGCGGCTTCTTCACACTCCCCGGCAGTACCAACGCCGTGGGGATCGCTCGCTGGGACGGCACCCGCTGGACCGCCCTTCGCAACCAGGACGCGTATCTGGGCCTCGAGGACAACCATGTG
>JBDKKQ010000033.1:0-4597 GCA_039796015.1 Verrucomicrobiota bacterium | reverse complement strand
TGGACTCCCCTGCCCGATGGCACCCGAGTTTGGAGTGCTCGATTGGAGTCTGAAGAGGCATGGGGCGTGCGAGTCCATTTGGAATCCATTCGATGGCCGACCGGAGTTGAACTGCGAATTTTCAATGCGGAAGATCCCACTGAGATCCAAGGCCCCTTCGATGCGACGAGTCTTGGTGAGAGCGACAATTTTTGGACCCCCAGCCTCTTTGGATCCGCAGTGGTTCTGGAATGCCGGGTCTCTCCGGGTTCCAGTCTGCCCTCCTTCCGAATCACCGAACTCACCCATCGGTATGTTCGCCTGGGGGAAGATTCGAACAGCAAAGCAGGAGCCTCCACGGCGTCTCCCAAGACCGCGGCCAGTTGCAATATCGACGTCACTTGCGAACCGGCGTGGGCCAAGACCTCGCATGCTGTTGCCGGGATCGGTTCAGTGGGTGTGGTGGGTGAACTCTTCTGCTCGGGTTGTTTGCTCAACGATCTGAACGAAGCCAAAAATACCGATTATTTCATCACGGCCGGCCATTGCATCACCAGTCAGTCTGAGGCCGACACCACGGAGTTTTATTGGAATTATCAGACGACTCTCTGCAAAGGAGTCCTTCCGAACCCCGCCACAGTTCCCAGGACCGTCGGCGGTGCGAGCATCCTCTCCACCAAGAGCCGTGGCTCCGGCAACGACCACAGCTTTCTCCAGTTGCGCGGCACCGTCCCCGGTGGCGTGACCTATGCCGGTTGGAACTCCGACTCCCCAGCCTCCGGTGAGGTCTTGGCCTCAATCCACCATCCTCAGGGTGATTACAAGCGCATTAGCATCGGTGTGACCCAGGGCGAGAACGCCAACTTCCGCACGGTGCGATGGACTCGAGGAGTCACTGAAGTGGGTAGTTCTGGTTCCCCGCTCTTCAATGCCCGGCAACAGTTCATTGGGCAGCTCTACGGAGGTGAATCGGATTGCTCCAACCTCGACCCGTCTCAGCAAATCGACGAGTACGGCCGATTTAACGTCACCTTCCCGACGGTCCGTCGCTGGTTACTAAATGAAGCGGTGACGGTCCCAGCCAATGATTTCTTCTCCGCGGCCCAGGCGCTCTCGGGTCAACAAGGGTCGATGAGCGGCAACTCAGTCAATGCGTCCCGCGAAGGTGGAGAGCCCAACCATGGTCAGGGCGGCGGGCGCAATTCCATCTGGTACCAGTGGAGCGCCCCCTTCACTGGCACGGTGACCTTTGAAACGATGGGGAGCGATTTCGACACCACCTTGGGCGTCTACCAGGGCGACACGGTGAGTGGTTTGGTTCGGGTAGCCGCCAACGATGACTTTGAACTGGGGCAAACGAGCAGCCGAGTGGGTTTCCTCGTCTCGGCAGGAACCCTTTACCGAATCGCCGTGGATGGGCACGACGGAGCCCAGGGGACGGTCCAGTTGACTTGGCGTCCGGGCGGCATCCCTACGCCCCCGCCCAATGACCTGTTCATCAATGCGGCTGCTACGGTGGGTTTCGGGGGGATTTATCACGCCTCCAATTATGGATTTACTCGGGAGCCCTTGGAGCCCTCCCACGCAGGAGGGGCTGGCCAGCGATCGGCCTGGTGGCGATGGACCGCTCCCATTTCAGGGCCAACGGTCATCAACACCGCGGACAGCAGCTTTGACACCTTGTTGGCGGTCTACATTGGCAATTCTGTTTCCACGCTGCGGAAAGTCGCCGAAAACGACGACATTGACCCTATTCTCGATCAGATCCAAAGCGAGGTGAGCTTTGGAGCCACCGCGGGGATCACCTACTGGATCGCGGTGGATGGATTCACCGACGGCATCATTCAAGAGGAGGGTTCTATTCGATTGGAAATCTCCCAAAAAGGCGGGCAACCGACTGGCAACAACGCGTTTGCCAATGCCACCCCCCTCAGCGGATCCCGAGGTGCAGTCACCGCCAACAATTTGAGGTTCACCCGCGAAATTGGGGAACCCTCCCATGCCGGCCTCCGAGGGAATCGCTCTGCTTGGTGGCAGTGGTCGGCCCCGAGCGATGGCACCGTGCGTTTCGAAACCACCGGTTCGGCGTTTGACACGCTACTGGCCATCTACACCGGAGATTCGGTCAACGCCCTGAAACTGGTGGTGGAAAATGACGACATTATTTCCGGCGATGTGTGGCAAAGCCGCGCAGAATTTGCGGCCAAAAAGGGAACGCTCTACCGCATCGTCGTCGATGGTTTCTACGAGGCCGGCCCCCCCGTGTTCCAAGACGAAGGCAACATCCGCTTAGCGTGGGAACAGGTAATTCCCGTCCAACCCTTCGTGGTGACTGCGTCTCAGGGAACCGATGGCCGATTTGAAGTTCGGCTGATGTCTCAATCGGGCATTCGCTATGCGTTAGAGCGCACTCTCGACTTGTCCCAACCTGTATCGCCTTGGAATCGGATCGCCACAGCCGATGGCAACGGCTTGGAGCTCATCCTTCAGGACACCGATCAACCCAGTGGGCAGGCCAGCTACTTCCGAGTGGTGAGCGTTCCCTGATTCGATCAAACTGTTTGCGTGATCCCTGCTGGCACCTCATCGAAACAGGCGGCTCCGGTGGCCCCGTTCCGTCTGCTGCTGCAAATCAATGCGCTCTCCCTGGGGCGCAAGGTGTTGATGCTGCGTCAGAAGTCGCGCCTCTGGGTGGGCGTCATTGGACTGTTCCTTGTCGGCTATGCGGTGATGGCCTACGGCCTGTTTTTTCAGGGACTCCGTTTCTTGTCCCGATTTCCGGGCTTGGGCGGGCTTCTGGTCGAACGGTTGATCTTTCTGCTCTTTGCCTGCCTTTTTGGCCTCCTGCTGCTGAGCAACCTGATCATTAGCTATTCCAACTTCTTCCGTAACCGCGAGTCGGAGTTTCTCCTGCCGCTACCGATTCCTCCGGAGACCATCTTCCGTTGGAAATTCCTCGAATCGGTCCTGCTGGCCTCCTGGGCATTCTTGTTTCTCATCACGCCACTGCTCATCGCCTATGGGCATGTTTATCGGGTGGATTGGCACTTTTACCCCATGACCGGGTTCCTGGTGGCCCTCTACATTATTCTTCCTGGGGTGGCCGGTTCTGGGCTTTCGCTGCTGCTGGCCCGATTTCTTGACCGGCGTCTCTTTCAAACCCTTTTGCTGACTACGATCGCCGTACTCATCGGTGTCTTCATCTGGCGAACCCAGCCCACGGCCGTGACCGAAGAGATGCTCTTGGAAAACCGGGTGCTGGTGGTCATCGACCGGCTTTTGGACAACACCCGTCTCGTCCAATTTCCGTTTCTGCCCAGTTATTGGCTGAGCTCAGCGATCCAGAATTGGGTTGAGGGGGCGTATCGCAGCGCGGTTTTCTATGGTGGGGTGCTGCTCAGCTACACGCTGTTCTTCGGGTTGGTGTCCATGACCCGATTCGGTGCCGTGCTGTATGAATCCAGCAGCTGTGTGCGCAGCCGCGGTTCCATTCTCGGGCGCTGGACGTGGCTGCGCCGACTTCGGACCTCGCCGGAGACGCCGGTGACCACACGAAGCCTGCTGGAACGGTGCGTCGAAGCCATTCCAGGACTTCCCGGTGACGTGGGTGCCATCTTAGTGAAAGACATCCGCGTCTTTTGGCGCGACACCACTCAGTGGGGACAAACCCTCATGCTCTTTGGGCTGCTCACAGTCTACCTGATGAATTTGAGGCATTTCACCCGGCAGTCGGACTCGGCGTTCTGGGTCTCCATCACCAGCTTTCTCAACCTGGGTGCGTGTTCATTAAATCTAGCCACCATCACCACCCGATTCGTTTTTCCGCAGTTCTCGCTCGAAGGGCGGCGGGTTTGGTTGATGGGCTTGGCACCTTTGGGATTGGCGCGGGTGGTGTGGTGGAAGTTTCTCACCGCATCGGTGCTCACGGGTTTTCTGACACTCAGTTTGACCCTTTTGAGTTGCTGGATGCTCCATCTCGATGGAGCGCACACGGTGTATTTCGCGATCGCAATGGGTGTGATGACGTTGGTCCTCAACGCCTTGTCCGTGGGCCTCGGAACGCTCTATCCCAACTTCTCCGAGACTAATCCTGGGAAGATCGTCAGTGGATTTGGTGGCACCTTCTGCCTGGTGTTGAGTTTTGTGTACATCCTCGGCTCAGTGCTACTGCTGGCCTTTGGTAGTCCGTGGGGATGGCGGGGCGAAGAGCAGGACACCGCCCGGGCCGGACTCACCGGGCTGGTATTCGCCGTAGCCTCTCTCGCGGCCGGCGGCATTCCGCTGCGCCTAGCATTGCGGCGCGCGGCCACCATGGAACTTTGATCCTCAATCGGGCCCATCCCCGGTTTGATACTGGTAATGGTCATCGATCAGCCCGGTCTACGAAGCGACCCGTTACCACCGCATAGTCGAGAGTTAGCCAACGATTTTAAATAAAACGCAGAAGAGTAAAGTTGGGGGCCGAGGCAGAGTAGGCCAACCAGGGCTTTCCCTCCTCTGCTTTGGCCCATCGGAGCGCGCCGTACGAGAATCCATTGATAGATCAAACCGCTGGCTCTGAAGCGTTCTGCAATCTTCCAGAGCGCCCCTCCATCCGTGATTAGCGAACTTTCCTTAC
>JBDKKQ010000032.1:0-7904 GCA_039796015.1 Verrucomicrobiota bacterium | reverse complement strand
AGGTTGGATTTGTGGCAGTCCATTTCCTTAACCGGTGGAAATTTAGAAACGATTGAAAGCCGCGCGATTGGAGACGAGTGAAACGCCTTCTTCCGCTAACGGGCATGGGCGCTTTTTCGTTCTTGCCCATTATTTCTGCGTGTCTACGGGACCTTTGAGGCCTCTGGCCCCGGTCGTCGACTTGTCAGGGCCGCCGTTTGTTCACCGCCGTCGCCCTGCGAGTTCTACGAGAGCGTGGACCAGCGGTTTTCAGACCGTTGCTAACTGATTCCCTCCAATCCACGGACGGAGCGAGCAGTGTTTAGTGTCCATCGGGAGGCCAGCAACCCGCCTCATGACAGTTTCCCAGATCGGCGCGTCGGCGTTGATGTGCACTTTCCGTAACAGGTGTTAGTTTTAACAGTGATAGTACTCTCACAGGTTCTCCTTCCAGTCCGCCAGTGACTAAACCCTCTCTCAGTTCGCGCCCCCAAGTGGTGATGCGGCAGGCATGGAATCATCTCTTTTTCCTCCATTGGATCGAGCAGGCAGAGCGACTCCAATCACTCCTTCCGGCAGGATTGACGCTGGATTGCTACGATGGGAAAGCCTTCGTGGGCATCGTGGGATTCCTCATGGATTCGCTCCGACCGATCGGTCTGCCGGCGGTGCCGTGGCTGTCCTATTTTCGGGAACTCAACGTTCGGCTCTATGTCCGCGATCATACCGGACGGCCTGGGGTCTATTTCCTGTCTCTGGATTGCGACCGAGCCATCGCTGTCTGGATTGCCCAGGCATTCTTCAGCCTGCCGTATCGACATGCATCGATAAGTTTTGGTGCGACAACCGATAATTACACTCTGAACTGCCGCCGCTGGGGCCACAACAAGGGACAGGCGGATTACGCGTGGCGTCCGGTCTCCCTTCCCAAAGTTTCGTCACCTGGATCGCTGGAATTCCACTTGCTCGAACGCTACCGGTTCTTCACCGAACGGCGGGGAAGCTTGCAAGAGGGGCTTGTCAGCCATGCCCCCTACGAGGCCTCCAAAGCGCTCTTCACCAAGTGGAGCGCGTTGCCACTGGCATGGAACGGATTGCCAATCCCCAACAGACCACCGGATCTAGCACACTACTGCCGCGGGGTTTCAGTCGAGGCACACGCTTTGACTCCCGTCAGGGCGTAAAGACCTTCTAAAATTTCAGACGAGGAGCTTTGCTTTCAGCAACGACCCGGAATCCACGGAAAGTTGCCAGTTTGGAATCCGCGGTCCCGTCGGATCCTCGGATCCGTTTTCTTTTCAGGATGAGCTCCATCGTTTCTTCCTTCTTCCTGATGAGGCCGAACGCGTCCGAGGCCCACCAGAGTTGATGAGAATTCCCTCGGGCAACCGACCTGCTGAGGCCGGATCGATGATCCGTTGAGTTTCTGAGCTCATTAGCTTTCAACCCGCAGGTTCCATCGGTTTTCACACCGCCACTGACAATTTTCAGTGGCTCAGCGTTGTCCCAGCCATCGGGCTGCATTGGCCACAATCCGTAAGGCATTGGGGTTGAAGAAGACCGGATAGGTTTCGTGGCCAGGGCGAAAATAGAAAACGCGACCGCTCCCAAGGCGCCACACCGATCCGCTGCGAAACCACTCCCCCGAAGACCAATGCTCCTCAAGGACCACCTCGTCCGGGGCAGGCACGTGAAAGGGTTCGTCGTACATTTCGGTCTGCTCGATAGCGAAGGACTCTGGCACTCCTTGGGCGATCGGATGGCGCGGCAGGCGGATGCGAACTTCGCTCGGCTTGCCATCTCCTCGGTAGGCGGGAAAGCAGCAGTTGGCCCGAAGCAACCGGACCTCGACGGGACCCTGCGGAGGACGGCGGTATTGGACCTCCGGCGACAGACGCTCCTTGTAACTCGGGGCCATCCAGGGGCGCGGCAACAAATCGCTCTCGACGACCACGGCTCGACTCCGTTCGTTCTCAGGCAGGGCTGCTAACGCTCGATCCAGCGCCACAGCATTCATCGCTCCCACGAAGGGGCGGGACCAATGAGCCGAATGGAGCGCCAGAAGCGATAGCTTGCCGGTGCGGATCCGCTCGACGATTCGGGCCGCGGTCGCGGGCTCAATTTCAGCATGGCGGACATGGCCCCACCAAACCAGCACGTCCACCGAATCCAGGTCCTTGAGCCCCTGCTCGGGGTCATCGATGCAAACCGATTCGACGGAAAGGCCAGAAACGGTCCTCAGGTGGTCTGCAATCTGGTTGCCCAACCAATTCGGGTAGGCCTTTTTCTGGGCTGGCTGTCGCTCGTCCCAGACACGAACGCGGATTCCGGAGGGTTGCGGAGTCTTGCAGCCCGCGGACGCCAAAACGGCAGCACCGCTCACCAACCATTCGCGACGGGAGATCATGAATAGGAGGATCTCCTGAAACATCCACGCAAGCAATACCCCCAAAAGACCCCGCCTCGTGAAGCGGACTTCGTTAAAGCGCTGGGATCCAAGGAGCGCGGCAGGATTATATTAATAGTATAAGATGTCCCCTTTTGTGTAAATATGCGGGACCGACCCCCAGGCTTGTCCGGAGATCTTCCAAAGACTAAGTGATGGTTTAGAGTGTCCCCTTTTGTGTAAATAGGTGGGACCGACCCCAAGGCGATTTGGGGGAAGGGATGGAGGACTCCCGGATTGCTTCGGGGGGCGTGGTCTCGCCATGCTGGGGGTCAAATATGTCGAGGCGGCAATACCCGTTCCATCTGATTGAACCCCGGTGGCAGCGGCACTGGGCGGCAGAACAGACCTTCCGGGCGTGGAACCCGGGAGACCACATTCCGGAGTCCCATCCCTTCGGGCTGCGCCATGATCTGGCGGGCCGGGCGGCGGCGGCTTCCGATTTGCCGCCAAAATTCTACATTCTCGACATGTTCCCCTATCCTTCGGGGGCCGGTTTGCATGTCGGGCATCCCGAGGGCTACACGGCGACAGACATCCTGGCACGCTATCGCAGGGCTCAGGGCTTCAACGTGCTGCATCCGATGGGGTGGGATTCGTTTGGTCTTCCGGCCGAGCAGTACGCGGTGAAAACCGGGCAGCACCCGCGGATCACCACCGAGACCAACATCGCCAACTTCACGCGCCAAATCCAATCGCTGGGCTTCAGCTACGATTGGTCGCGCGAGTTGGCCACCACCGATCCAGAATACTTCCGGTGGACGCAGTGGATCTTCCTGAAGATTTACAATTCGTGGTTCAACCCGGCCACAAACAAGGCCGAGCCCATCGAGTCGCTGAGCTACCCGGCCGACTGCCAGACCGAGGCGCAGAAGCGGGCCCATCGCGACTCCAAGCGCTTGGCCTATGTTTGCGAGGCGCCGGTCAATTGGTGCCCCGAGCTGGGAACGGTGCTGGCCAACGAAGAGGTGATCGACGGCAAGAGCGAGGTCGGCGGGTTTCCGGTCGTCCGCAAACCCATGCGCCAGTGGATGCTGCGCATCACCGCCTATGCCGAGAAACTCCTGGCCGACCTGAACACGATCGAGTGGTCCGACTCGCTGAAAGAGATGCAGCGCAACTGGATCGGCCGCAGCGAGGGCGCTGAGGTCGATTTCCTAGTGGACGGCCAGCCGGAGAAGATCCGGGTGTTCACCACGCGGCCCGATACTCTATTCGGGGCGACTTATATGGTGTTGTCGCCGGAGCACCGACTCGTCGCGGGCCTCACCACGCCGGCGCAGACAGCGGCGGTGACGCAGTACCAGCAATTCGCCACCACGAAGTCCGACCTCGAGCGCACCGAACTCGCCAAAGACAAAACCGGCGTCTGGACCGGCTCCTTTGCCATCAACCCGGTGACCGGGGGAAATATTCCCATTTGGATCGCCGACTACGTCCTCGCGAGCTACGGCACCGGAGCCATAATGGCCGTGCCCGCCCACGATGAGCGAGATTTCGAGTTCGCCCAAAAGTTCGGGCTGCCGGTGGTGCAGGTGGTGCAGCCGCCCGATGCCAAGACCGAGTGGCAGGGCTTTTGCGACGAGGGAACGGCCGTGAATTCGAGCAGTGCAGAGCTCTCGCTCGACGGACTGCCCACTGCGGAGGCCAAGCAGAAAATTACCGCGTGGCTAGAATTCAAGGGGCTGGGTCAGAAGACGGTCAACTTCAAGCTGCGGGACTGGCTCTTCAGCCGCCAGCGCTACTGGGGAGAACCCTTTCCGATCCTTTGGCGCACAGACGCTGAGGGCAATCGGTACCACGAGGCGTTGCCCGAGACCGCTCTGCCGCTACTGCCGCCGACCCTCGAAGACTACAAGCCCACGACCGATGGCCAACCACCGCTGGCCCGCGCCCACGACTGGTTGCACTTGCCCGACGGATCCACCCGCGAGACCAACACCATGCCGCAGTGGGCAGGTTCCTGCTGGTATTACCTGCGCTATCTCGACACGAAAAATAAACAGGGCTTCGTCAGCCCGGAGGTCGAGACTTACTGGATGAAGTCCGGGGGTAAAACCCCGGGCGTGGATCTCTACGTCGGCGGCACTGAACACGCCGTTCTGCATCTGTTGTATGCCCGGTTCTGGCACAAGGTTTTGTTCGATCTGGGGCAGGTCTCAACCGCCGAGCCCTTCTTCAAGCTGGTGAACCAAGGGCTGATCTTGGGCGAGGATGGGCAAAAGATGTCCAAATCGCGCGGCAACGTGGTGAACCCGGACGACGTGCTGGTGGAGTATGGGGCCGATGCGTTCCGTCTGTATGAAATGTTCATGGGACCACTGCAGGACACCAAACCTTGGAACACTCAGGGAGTGGAAGGCGTGTACCGGTTCCTAGGCCGTGTCTGGCGTCTGTTCGTCGACGAGAAGGCTGAGACGGATTACGAGCAAGCCTCCACGGTCGTCGCCGGAGGCAACGCTTCTTCGGACGAATCGACCCGGCTCCTCGACTTGATCCGCCTTTCGCCCCTGATCCGCGATGAGGCCCCGACCCCGGCCCAGCTCAAGCTGCTGCACGAGTGCATTCGTAAAGTGACCCACGATCTGGAGCACCTGCAGTTCAATACGGCCATCTCGGCCATGATGGTGTTTATCAACGGAGCCATGACCTGGGAAAACCGCCCGTCGGTGGTCCTCCGATCCTTCCTCCAATTGCTGGCACCGTTTTCTCCACACTTGGCTGAAGAACTCTGGCAGCGGTTGTACCAGCATCAGGGTCTTGCGGTGCCGTCGCTCACCTATGCACCGTGGCCTGCCTTCGATCCGGCTCTTCTGGTCGAGACCGACATGGAGTTGCCCGTGCAGGTCAATGGCAAACTGCGCGATGTGATCCGCATGCCAGTGGACGCCAGCGCCGCTGAAATCGAGGCGGCCGCGCTCAAGGCCGAGAAAGTACTCCCCTTCCTCGCAGGCAAGACCGTGAAGAAGGTCATCGTTGTTCCGCGCAAAATGGTCAATGTGGTGGTGGTCTGAGCCGATACCCGCCTTGGAAACATGAAATCGCTAACGAAACACCTCACCCCAGACGAACTTCGTATCGTCTGGATCCTGACGGCGGTATTGCTCCTGGGCATCGGTGGCAGAATCTGGATCGTCAGCCATCCCATGTCCGCCTCCCAGAGCACTCCCGCCTCCAGTCCTGCATCCGTCCAGACTCTCTGAATGGAATCTCAAAGCCCTAAAGACCCGATCGCCGATCTTGTGGCCGTCGATGATCGTTATCACCGGGACGCCTACCTCTTTTTGAGAGATGCCCTGGAATACTCCCAGCGCATCCTCAAACGAGAGGTCGGTAACAAGGCCCGTCACATCACCGGCCAAGAATTGCTAGAAGGCATCCGCGAGTTCGCACTGAAGGAGTACGGCCCGATGGCGCTGACCGTGCTTTCAGAATGGGGTATTCAGCGTGCCGAAGATTTTGGGGAAATTGTCTTCAACATGGTGGAGCATGGCATTCTCTCCAAGACCGACACCGACTCCCGGAAGGATTTTCAGGGTGGCTATGATTTCGAGAAGGCCTTCCGCGCCCCCTTCCAGCCATCGCGTCGAGGGGCTTAACTGGGACACAGTCAGCCCAACATTCCCAAAAATCCCAACACTCGGTACAACTCGGTACAACTCGGGCATTCAGACTGAACTGCTAGAGCAGGTGGAAAGGGGTAAAACGCTCCCCCGATCCGTTCCGCTCCAGTGCCAGCCGATCGATGCACACCAAACCGAGTTAAGCCTAGCCCTTATTCTTCGGGGAACTCGTACGAGTAGATCGGATCGAGCGGATGACCTGGTTCCATTTTGGTCACCGTCTTGAGGCGACCGGTATGGATGTCGTAGACCCATCCATGGAGGGTGGGCTGTTGCCGGCGCTTCCAAGCCAGTTGGACAAAAGAAAGCTCGGCCAGGTTATGGACCTGCTCGGCCACGTTCAACTCGACCAAGCGTTCGATCCGCAGATCCTCGTCGGCGATGCCCTCCAGTTCGACCGCATGGGTTCGGTACACATCCTTGATGTGACGAAGCCACTTGTTGATCAATCCGAGGTGCGTCCGGCCCAGTGCGGCCTTTATGCCGCCGCATCCATAGTGGCCACACACGATGATGTGCTTCACCTGCAACACCTCGACCGCGTATTGCGCCACACTCAGCATGTTGAAATCCGTGTGCACCACCATGTTCGCAACATTGCGGTGGACGAACAGTTCGCCGGGTTCGACCCCAGTGACCTCCTCCGCGGGAACCCGGCTGTCCGAGCATCCGATCCATAGGAATTCAGGCTTCTGACCTCCCGAGTACCGGGTGAAGAAATCAGGCCGCAGACTCATCTTGTCTGCAACCCAGGCCTGATTGTTGAGCAGCAATCGTTGGTAGCTTTGCATAGACGCTTTAGGTGTGGGTAATGCCATGGACTCTTCTGCACTGAGTTTCGATGCCACGATGCGGGGCTGATTCACAGAATTCCCGGATCACCTCGACCGCATCATGATCGACATAGTGGGCTCTGACTCCATCGATCACCAATCGCGATCCGTCCGGGATTTCCCGCAGGCGAGCCTTGAGTTCCTCCTTATTGACGAAGGTAAGGTCTTTGTTGAGGCGGATGAGAAAATCCTCGCCATCCCGCACCAAGGTCACGGCGGTGCGAGTATAGGATCTCATCACAAAGAAGACGCTCACAATGAGACCGATCAAGATGCCCTTCAGGAGGTCGGTGAAAACGATTCCCGCCACCGTAATGGCGAAGGGCAGGAATTGAGACCAACCTTCCTTCCAGACCGAACGGATGACAGACCACGAACACAGCTTATATCCAACGGACAACAAGATTGCGGCGAGGCAGGCCAAGGGAACCCTATTGAGCACCGTCGGAATTAAAGAGGCCGCCACCAGCAAAAGTAGCCCATGGATGATCGACGACAGGCGGGTCTTGGCTCCGGCGTAGATGTTGGCAGAAGAACGGACGATCACGGACGTCACCGGCAGCCCTCCGAGAAGGCCAGAAATCAAATTACCAAAGCCTTGGGCCCGCAACTCCGCATGGGGATCGGATATCCGTTTCACAGGATCGAGCTTGTCGCTGGCCTCCAAACTCAGGAGGGATTCCAAACTGCCAACAATGGCGATGGTCAGGGCAACCTTCCAAACGAGAGGGTCAGCGATGCGGGAGAAATCCGGGAAATGCAACGCCTGCAAGCCTTCTCGTATCGAGCCCATCACCGGCAATTCCACCAGGTGATGGTTGGCCGCCAACAGCGTCCAGGAGGGCACCATGACTTTGAAGAACTCGTTCAACACCGTGCCCAGAACCACACAAATCAACGACGCAGGAACCAGCCGGGTCCAGGCTCGGCGTTTGATCACCGGATGATTCCAACCAAAGAGAATTATCAGAGAAACCCCGCTGATGAGGATGGCACCCCAGTTGATGGAGCTCACCGACTTGG
>JBDKKQ010000031.1:0-4316 GCA_039796015.1 Verrucomicrobiota bacterium | reverse complement strand
TCGGACACCTGCATTCGCCGGCCATCGCCCGCATGGCCACGTTGCTGGCCGGCATGCCCATCCTCCGGGGGCTGGGGTCGTCTGTGAAACGCTACTCGACGGCACTCCATCAGGCCCAGGCTTGGAAAGAATTCAGGGTGCGCCTTTGTCCGTCGCCTACCGGGGCTCAAGCACTCAAAGATGGTGGCTGGCTCACGGCCGAATGGGATCCGGAGAGCCCGGCTCCGATCTCGTGGCAACACCACCGGTTGCCCTGGTAAATCTGGGAGGCCCACCCCGGAGGGATGATTTTTATCGTTGGCGCACCAGAGCCCCTTCCCATCGGCACTCGACCCCGCTGACCGATTGCAACTAGGTTCGCTGCAGACCCCCGATGCGCCGATCTGCCCCCATTCTCATTGCGTGCCTACTGGCACTGACCGGCAGTTTCCTCAATGACGGGCTCCGAGGGGCCGAGGGCGGACCCTCTCTGCGATCCCGCCCTTTCGCCATCACCGACGCCGACCGCGCGTACTGGGCTTTCCAACCCATCCAAAGCGCGGTGGTGCCGAAAGGGACACATGCCATCGACCGCCTGCTGCAAGTCCGCCTGCGGTCGTCAGGCCTCCAACCCAATCCGCCGGCCACACCGCGCGAGCAAGTGCGCCGAGCCTATCTAGACCTTTGGGGGCTGCCACCGTCTCCCGAAGTGGTGACTGAGTTTGAGCGTCACCCCACGGACGCCGCCTGGGTCGCACTTATCGATCGCCTGCTCGAGTCCCCGCATTATGGCGAGCGTTGGGGGCGACATTGGCTGGATCTGGTCCGCTATGCCGAGAGCAACGGGTACGAACGCGACGGACCTAAGCCGCACGCCTGGCGTTACCGCGACTACGTCATCGACAGCTTCAACAGCGACAAGCCCTACGATCAATTCGTGCGAGAACAACTCGCGGGTGACGAACTGGCCGAGGCGGCCCTCCAGTCCGAATTGACCCTCACACCGAAATGGCGAGCCAGCCTCATCGCCACCGGCTTCTACCGACTGCACATCTGGGACGATGAGCCGGATGACACCGCCGCGGCCGAATTCGACGACCTCGACGACATGCTGAGCACGACGAGCACCGCCTTCCT
Source organism: Verrucomicrobiota bacterium (assembly GCA_039796015.1). Classification (GTDB taxonomy): domain Bacteria; phylum Verrucomicrobiota; class Verrucomicrobiia; order Limisphaerales; family UBA9464; genus SXXZ01. The sequence continues at coordinate 3,200 of JBDKKQ010000031.1, read as the reverse complement.
CGGACTGAGCGTTGGATGCGCCCGTTGCCACGACCACAAGTTCGACCCCATTTCTCAGGCCGATTACTACTCGCTGCTCGGCTTCCTGAGAAACATCGACGGCTACGGCCAACAACACACGGGCGGTGGCGGCCGAGGCACCGGAAAAATCACCCGACCGCTGGCCACGGTCTCCGAATCCTCCCGTTGGTATTCCCAACGCGAAGCGCGCCTCAACGAGTTGCGACAGCGGGCCAGTCAGGCCAGTGGAACCGAGGCGAAACAATCCGCCGAAGCGAGGCTGAAGCAGGCTGAGGCAGAAACACCTCCCTTCGACTTCGCACTCGCCGTTGCCGAGAACGGACCCAAGCCCCGACCCACCCGCATCCTCCTGCGCGGTGATGTGCAAACACCCGGAGCCGAGGTCCCTCCGGCCTTTCCTGGAATTTTCGCTCAACCGACGCCCACTCCTCCAGACCGATCCAACGAGGCCACCTCCACCGGACGTCGACGCCAACTGGCCGAATGGATGAGCGACCCCCGAAACCCCCTCACGGCACGGGTCATCGCCAATCGGGTGTGGCAGCACCATTTCGGCGCTGGTTTGGTTCCGACGCCCGACGATTTCGGAGTCACCGGTCTACCACCCAGCCACCCAGAATTGCTCGACCATCTGGCTTCCGAACTCGTCCGTCAGGGGTGGCATCTTAAGGCGCTGCACCGCCAAATCATGACCAGCCGAGCCTATCGAATGTCTTCGCAAGCCCGGTTCGCCAGAGCCCGGCACAGGGATGACGCAAACCACCTGGTATGGCGGCAGAACTTGCGACGACTGGATGCCGAGGCCATCCGCGATTCCGTCCTCACCATCAGCGGCCGCCTGAACCCAACCCGCGGGGGGCCCAGCGTGTTTCCCACCCTGCCAGCGGAGGTACACACCACGCAGGACTCGGCCGGCAAGGGTTGGCAAGACAGCCCACTGCCGGAGCAAGACCGCCGAAGCATTTACTTGGTGGTGAAACGCGCACTCAAGGTGCCCCTACTGGAATGCTTCGACGCGGCCAACGGCACTAGTTCCATAGGACAACGTACCCGCACCACGGTGGCACCGCAGGCACTAACACTCCTCAACGATCCGTGGATCCAAATTCAGGCCAAAGCCTTTGCTAATCGGGTCACTCGCGAGGCCGGCACCGACCGCGACCGACAAATCGACAGAGCCTTCGCACTGGCCTTGCAACGACTACCCACCCGAGCCGAGGCAAAGGCCGCTCGGAATCTCCTGCAAGACCAGGCCGCTCTTGTAAAAACAGATCCCAAAATTAATCAGCAAGGAGAGCCACCAACGGCCGCTCACCGCGACGCGCAACAGTCGGCACTGGTGAGCCTTTGCCGCGGCCTGCTCAATGTGAACGAGGTACTAGGCACCGAATGAATCCAACAAACCCTTTTCAACCCCGACGCCAGTTCCTCTGGGAAATGGGTGCAGGCTTCGCCGGTCTAGCACTCACCTCGATGCTGGAAGCCGATGGGTTTTTCGGCCGCCGCACACGTACCGAATCGACCAGCCTCCCCCAGCACCCACTGGAACCCAAACCACCCCACCGGACCACTCGGGCCAAGTCGGTGATCTTCCTCTTCATGTTCGGCGGCCCGTCGCAGGTGGATCTCTTTGACTACAAGCCCGAGCTGCAACGCCGGGATGGGCAAACCATCGACAACGAGTTCCGCCGCAACAGCAAGACCCGCGCGGTCCTTCAGGCCAGCCGTCGCACCTTCCGCCAGCACGGCCAGTCCGGACTGTGGTGTTCCGACGCCTTCCCGCATCTCTCGAAGCACATGGACAAGCTGGCTGTGGTGAAGTCGCTCTACAGCGATTCCTTCGCCCACGGCAGCGCGGTCCTCCAGATGAATACCGGCCGAATCTTGCAAGGACACCCCTCGCTGGGTGCGTGGCTGAGCTATGGACTGGGGACGGTAAACCAAAACCTCCCCGGCTATGTGGTCATGCTCGACCCGCGCGGCGGACCGACAACGGGTGCCCCCAACTGGTCCAGCGGATACATGCCCGGAGTGCATCAGGGCACCGTGCTACGAACCTCAGGTGAACCCATTCTCAACCTGAAAGCGCCCGCGGATTTCGGGCGAGAACACCAGCGCCGAGAGATTGAATTCATTCAAGAACTCAACGCCCGGCACCAGCGTCAACACCCCGAAACCCCAGACCTGGCCGCGCGTATCGCCAGCTACGAACTGGCATTCCGACTCCAATCCTCCGCCCCCGAAGCGCTCGATTTGTCGCAAGAGGATCCCCGCACGCTAGAGGCCTACGGTATCCAAGAGCCCAAACCCACCTGGCACCCGCTGGCCCAAGGTCCGGCCCCCTTCGGACGCCAGTGCCTGACCGCGCGGCGGCTCGTCGAACGCGGCGTGCGCTTCGTACAAATTTACTCGGGCGGCGGCGCGGCCGGTGGCCAGAACACCTGGGACGGCCACCATGGCATCGAGGAAAACCTGAAACTGCATTGCCCGGAGGTCGATCAACCCATCGCCGCACTGCTGGCCGATTTGGAGCAGCGGGGACTGCTGGAAGAAACCCTCGTGGTCTGGGGTGGCGAGTTCGGCCGAATGCCCGTCTCTGAAACCTTCAATACCGGAGGCAAGCCGGGCGGGCGCGATCACAATCCTAAAGGCTTCACCTACTGGATGGCCGGTGGAGGGGTTAAAGCCGGGACGAGTTACGGCGAAACCGATGAAGTCGGCGAGGCCGCCGTGGTCAACCGTCATCACCTGCGAGATTTGCACGCCACGATCCTCCACCTCATGGGTCTGGATCACGAGCACCTGACCTACCTCCATGGTGGCCTGAACCAGAAGCTCACCGGTGTCGTGGAAGCCCAACCGATCCACGGAATCCTGGGCTGAGCTGGAACAATTCAGTGGGATCGTTCCGCCTGAGTCGCTTGATCCGAGAGTCCTGGTCGCAGAGGATGGCCGAAGAATGTCCGCCTTGCCCCGATTGGTGTTTATGGGAACCGCCGACCTCGCTGCCACGGTGCTGCGACGTCTGGTGGCCGACCCTCGCTGGCAAGTGATCCTGGCGGTGAGCCAACCGGATCGACCGAAGGGTCGTGACCTCGCGCTCCAGCCCACCCCGGTCAAGCAGGCCGCACTCGAGCTAGGCATCCCGATGGACCAACCGACTAAGGCCCGGGATCCCG
>JBDKKQ010000030.1:0-12861 GCA_039796015.1 Verrucomicrobiota bacterium | reverse complement strand
AGACGGTTCGCAGCCACGGCCACGATGAGGAACACGGCCACCGCCAACAGGCTGACCACCGCTGCCGAGCGGTTGGGTTGTCGGGCCGGTGCGCGGGAATGGAGTTGTGAGCGGGTGGTGGCCACCGAATCGGTTCGGGAATTCCGAAGCTGCCGACGGTGGAAAAGGAGACCGAATCCAAGCAACAACGCGCCCGATCCGAAGAAGTAGCCGGGGCGCAGCGCGGGATCAGCCTTTGCTCCGAGGAGGGCCAGTGCAACGGCCCCCAGCAGGGTCAACCCGGGCCAGAAAATAGAAATAGACTCACCCGTGCCTGAGCCCACCGAAGCTCCGTCGTTGAGCAGTTCTCGGGGGCTGCGTCGAATGATGAGTTTCAGAGCTCGACGCTGCGTCCAGGCGACCATGAGCACGGCCGCCAACCAGCCTCCGACCATGGAGGCTGGAGCAGGATGGAAGCGGAGTGAGGCTCCAGCGACAGCGTCTCGCCACAGTGTATTGAGGCCCATGAGCACGGCTTGTCCGTAGAGCAGCCCGCCGCCGGTTCCTAGAGTGGCTCCGAGGGCCGCCAGAAGGAGTCCCTCGCGGAAAAAGAGTCGTGTCGTTGTCTTCGGGGTCCAGCCCAGCGCCAACAAGGTGCCGACCTCTTGGACACGGCGTTCGATTCCGAATCGGAAGACCAAGTTGAGCAGCAGGAGCGCAGACACGATGAGGAAGAAACTAAAACCGATGAACAGGCCGCCGAAATCTTGACCCCCTTGGGCCGCAGCCAAGGCGGGTCCGGTGAGGGGTTGGAAGCGCAATCCCAAATCCGCTGGCGAGATCCGACGTTCCAATTCCTGCGAGATCCCGCGGGTCAGGGTCTGGGTGTCCCAGAAATCGCCCGCAAACCATCGGACTCCGGTGGCGTTCCCGAAGCGGTTGGCCCACATCTTTCGCCCGGCCGACAGGGTGATGAAGGCCTTGGGTGTTCCTCGCCATTGCTTCCAGTAGGTTTCGTCCTTATCTCGAATTTGCCGCGTTAATTCAAAGCCCGCATCCCAATCTTGGGTGCTCTCCGCTTTGGCCAGTCCGGGAAACTCCGGCATCAGCGACCGGTCGGCGTGGAGCCCTTGCAGGGGAATGATGGCCCGCACACGAAACCGGTTCGTTTCCTCCACCAGGCGAGCCCCTGTGTCCACTCGATAAGACAGGAGTGAGACCCAGTCCCCGGGTTTCACTGCTAGGTCTTCGGCTAGCCAGGAATTAATAACGATCTCTTCATCGGTCATTCCTTCCGGGGTGAACGGAGGGCCGGCAGCCGTGACCATCGAGTAAGGGGCCGATCGGGCTCCGCTTTCGATGGCATTGGCCAGATAGGTCAGGATTGGAACTGGCTTGGGGAGCCCCGAAGACTGGTTGTCCAAAGCGCGGGTGACCACTGGATCGAGGAAGATCCGGCGACTGACCAGTTCTACCTGCGCTGATGAGGGGTTGGTGATGCCGGCCGGCAGAGGGATCGGTCGCACCTCGAGTTCGGCGTCGGCGAGGCGAAAGCCACTGTCCACCCGCGAAGAAAGCCATTGGCTGTTGGTGGCCTCGGCCGAAGCTCCCACAAGGGCGAGATTGGCTCGTCCTACCAGGCCGGCCGCCTTAGCCAGAATGGTGTGGTTTATGAACAGGTTGAACGGGGGCAGTGAACTGACATCGGGTGAAAAGTCGCCCCATTCCTCTGCACTCAGAATGCGCCCAACCCGAACGCGGAGCGCAACACTGGCTCCATCCCGTGGAGTAATCACCGCATCTTGGGACAACGCTGAGGGTTTGTGAATACGTACCACCAGTTCATCTCCGACCTGGACGGAAAGCTGCCGGGCCAGCGCAGCATTGAGGAGCACGGTTTCACTGTCATCGTCCATCCGGAATGAACAGGTGCGGGGGGAGAGAGCCCAGAAAGCTTGCATGACGCCGTAGACCCGCACTTGGTTGGCTCGAGCCGAACCGTCTTGGCGCGCGACCACACCCGGAAGCCTGAGAGCAAAGGTCGACATCGTATTGGAGAGCCCAGCTCCGGCCGGGCCGCCGCGGCGTGCCGTGAAGAACCGGTCGCCGCCATCGAGGAGAAATGCTGCTTTTCCGATGCGGTCCAACGCCTGGCGACGGAGGGTTTCGCGCACCGAATCCCCCACGGTGAGGGCACCGATGAGCACGGTCGCTGCCACCGCCGCCGCCAGCACGACACCCAGATGGTGCTGGGCATGAAAGACCAAGCTTCGCCAGCGGAGGAGTGCAGGTGTGAATTTCATGGGTCTCGAACTGTCCCGGGTCCGGGACCACTAAAGCGGTGAATGGCATTCCCGGCAATGGTCGGTCTGAATCGAAGGGAAATACTGCGGTGTTTTAAGTCACGGAAAGCCAGTGAGTGGTTTTTTTTTGGATAATGAGTTCGGGGACAACCTTTGTGCTGCTTGAACTCATCTCTGACTCTGTCGGATTTCCGATTCCTTTTGGAAGAATGAGCCGCCCTAAGACTCCAGCCCGAGCACTCTGTTCTAAAAAGCGGTGACTCGAGGTGGGTTTTCCGCGCGGCAGGATTGCGGCGTGGAGAAAAAAAGTGAAAACTAGTTGCGTTGGTTTTGTGCTCTAGTTCGTCATTTCTGACGGGTCGACGCAAAACGATCGACCGAACCGAACTCATGACCATTTCACTCGGGATTCTCGCCGCCGCTCAGAGTGGCACCGACCTCGGCTTCATCTGGAACAAAGCCACGCCCGAGGCCAAGGTGATTATCTTTATTCTGGGCGCCCTCTCGATTGGGGCTTGGTCGATGATGATTCAGAAGTTTTTCCAAATGCGGCGGGCTGCCAAATACAATGGCTTTTTCGAGACTGAATTCCGCCAGCAGGAGGGGGTTTTGGGTATTTTCGACCGTCGCCTGCCCGTTGAGGGGTGTCCCATGTTTTCGGTGTATACGGACGGATGCACCGATCTCGAAGCCCGGTTGCGCCTGACCGATGGCTCGAGGCGGACCCGTCTGTCGATCAAGAGCATCGAGCATGTCAAACGGCAGGTGGAGGGGGCGGTGGCCCGTGAGTCGCTGCGCCTAGAATCAGGCCTGATCCTCTTGGCCATCGCTGTCAGCGGTGGCCCATTCATGGGGCTCTTGGGCACAGTTTGGGGAGTCATGGACACCTTCGGAGGCATCGCGAAGGCAGGTCGCGCCGATTTGACAGCGATGGCGCCCGGCGTATCTGCCGCGTTGGTGACCACCGTCGCGGGGCTCTTGGTGGCCATCCCTTCGATGTTCGGATACAATTATCTCGTCCACACACTGCGAGTGTTGACCGTGGAGTTGGACAATTTTGCCCAGACTCTGGCTTCTAAGATGGAGACCGAGTTCTTGCCCGACGATGAGTGATCCGGTTCCCCAGTTTTCCGTCCACCCGATCCACCCGACCTCGGAGATTCCGCAGTCGGGACGGGGAGTCTTGTGCCCGGACTGTAATCGACTCAATCCAGCCGATCGGGAGTCGTGCAAGTATTGCTCGAGGCCCCTCTTTGTGGGGTGTTCGAAATGCTCGGCGACCAATGAACGAGTCCTCTCGCAATGCCGTCAATGCGGTCATTCCCTCAAAAAAGGGCTGCTTTCAGGGTTGCTGAGTTCTAAGCCGGAAGAGGTTTCAGTGACTTCGCGTTGGGACGGAGCCCCCTCAGGACCGATGGGAAAGGGAACTTTGTGCTGCAAGTGCGAGCATCTGAACCCGATGGATCGCGAGCGTTGCGAGCGCTGCAGCGAGGGTCTCTTTCTCGACTGCCCGAAGTGTCAGAAGCGAAATGCCCGGGTGCTGATGCACTGCGCCTCTTGTCGCGGCCGGTTGCATCGCAAAATCCAGGATAAGACACCTCAGCGTGAGACGCCCCGTTCTCAGGAGAAATCCTCGAGCTCATCGGAGCAGTCCCATAGCCATTCCCCTGTTTCCACAGAGCCCGTGGTCTGTGCAAAATGCACCCATCCGAATCCCTCAGGTGTGCAGCGTTGCGAGCAGTGCCGAGGGCATCTCTTCGTGGTCTGCCGCGACTGCGCGACCACTAATGCCCGTTCTGAGCCCCGATGTCTGAAATGCAACCGAAGACTGCACCGCTCCATCAATGAGAGACTGGATCCGCTGGGCGCAAAAAACGTCTCGATGAAATGGGTTTATGTGATGGCTGCAGTTCTCCTTCTGTCCTTGGCCGGTTTCATCTTGGTCCAATTCTCAGGCTTCCGGATCTTCGAATAATCATGCGCCGTTTTTCTCAACGCAATTCGCTGGTGACGCTCAACGAGATCAACGTCACCCCCTTGCTGGATTTGGCGTTCGTGCTGCTGATTATTTTCATCATCACCACGCCGGCTTTGGAGCCGGGCATTAGCATGAAATTGCCGGTGGGGGGCGATGCTCGCACCCGTCCCGACACCAACAACGAGGCCAATGTGAATGGTCTGGCCGAGGGGCGGTATACCTTTGCACGGACCGGAACCCGAGTGCTCAGTGAGCGTGAATTGGAAACAGAGTTGGTGAAGGCTTACCGCCAAAATCCGAATTTAGTGCTCGTGCTCCGGGTCGAGGGCTCAGCGCCGTCGCAAGTGCTGGTGAGTCTGCTCGACATTGCTGGTCGCAATGGTCTCACTCGCTATCGTATCGGAACTCAGCTCCCCAAGCGGCGATGATCCCTTCGAACACCCGATATTTACTGACCTCCGTGGGCATCCATGCCGCGGCCGTGGGTGTTTTGTTGTTCGCTCCGGCCTTGTCTTCGCACACGGTTCAAGATGCTCCCAGTCCCGTCCTGGAGATTATTCCTGACAACCTGCGCCTGACCGATGGCAACACCCTCGGAGGCGGTAATCCGGACGCTCAGCCGCCCAAGTCCAGCGCTCAGCCGCCAGCTCCGCCCGCTCCACCGGCCCCAGCCCCGCCGGAAACGCCCCAGCCCGAACCTCCGAAGACGCAGCCCAAGACTCCGCCCCCGGAGCCTGCCAAGGCGGTGGAGCCCACCAAGGAGCCCACCAAGATGGAGCCACCCAAGAAAAGCCTGGCCACCGAGATTCAGCGCAGTGCTCCCAATGCCCAGGATGTAGATCCCAACCTGTCCACCAAGAAGCTGAAGTTGTCCAAGCCGGATTTCCAGCTGGCCGAGGCTCCCAAAAAGCGCTCGAAGAAGGAGGCCGAGGCCGAGCGCAATAATTCCGCCGCCGCTGCCGCCGCCGCGGTCGCCGCTCAGGATGCGCGTGAAGCTCGGGAGCATCAGGCGCGCGTGACGGCAGCCCGAGAGGCTTGGAATAAGGCTCAGCAGGCCCGCTCCGATGCCGTTCGGGGGGTTGCTTCGAATCTGGGGAAGAATTTGTCGGGGTCGACCTCGTTTGAGATGCCGGGGCCGGGAGGAGCCGCCTATGCTCCTTACGGATCCTACTTGATGGCCTTCTACAAGCTACGCTGGAAGAAACCCACGACCCTCAACGTAGATCACGGCGAGGTAGAGGTGGAGATCACCGTTCAACGCAACGGTCGGGTTTCGGCCTTCAGGTTAGTGAAACCCTCCGGAATGCGCGCCTTGGACGACTCGGTTCGTGAGGTGCTAGATGGCAATCGCGACCTTCGCCCGCTGCCGGATGGAACAACCGATTCGGAGCGCCGAATCACCATCCGCTTTGATCTTTCCGCTGCATCTCCCGCTTAGACACTCGAACTCCGACACAAACCCATTGGTTTAATTTCCGATATGTTCCGCCATTCATTCATCGCCCTCCTCCTAACTCTGGGGGGGTTCCTGAGCGCCTCTGCGGCCGAAGTCGTCGTCAGTGACGTCACCAGCCGAGCCGTGCCCATCCACGTCACAGGTTTCACCGGGGACGCTAAGACGGTCGTTGAATTCGACTTGTACGTCGCTGGATTCGACCTCGTGGCCCTCGCTCAGGCGCAGTACTCGGTGAATGGAAAATCGGGCGCGGCGCTGGAGGGGGTTTTGGCCGACGTAAACAACAAGGCCACTTTGTTCAATCGTTCCTATCCTGGAGGTTCTCCGCGGGCCCAGGCTCATGCGCTGGCCGACGACGTGGTGCAGGCGATCACTGGACGGAAGGGAATTTCCCGCACCAAGATGGTCTTCAAGGTTCAGAAAGACCGAATCAGCGAGGTTTATGCGAGCGACTTCGACGGGGCCAATCCGGTTCAATTGACCGCCGATGGTAATATCGTCGCGGCTCCGGCGTGGCGTCCCGGTCGGAAGTCGCTGGTCTATACGAGTTACCGTGCCGGCAATGCTGACATTTACTCGCAAGATTTGACCACCGGTGGTCGCAAGGCTCTTGTGCGGTTCTCCGGGTCGAACATTAGTCCGGCTCCGTCGCCCGATGGCTCCAAATTGGCCATGATCCTCAGCAAGGCCGGGAGCCCTGATTTGTGGGTGAGCGACGCCGAGGGTGGGAATCCCCGTCGATTGACCACCACGGCCGCCGACGAATCCTCGCCATGCTGGTCTCCGGATGGATCTAGTCTGTGCGTGGTATCCCGCGAAAGCGGTTTTCCTCAATTGTATATTGTTTCGGCCTCGGGGGGTGCCATGCGTCGTCTTACCACCGCCGGAGTCCGCAATACCACCGAACCCGATTGGTCCCCAGACGGCAAGTGGATCGCATTCACCCGTTCCCGGGGTGATTACTTCGATATTTGCATCGTTCCTGCCGCCGGTGGCGACGCCAAGGTCATTACCGAAGGCGAGGATCCCTCTTGGGCTCCCAATTCTAGGACCTTGGTTTTTGTACGTCGGACCAGCAAGTTTGGTCCGCGCAAACTGTCGCTGCTTGACTGGCCGACGGGCCACGTCAAGGATATCGCTCAAGTAGCGGGCAGCAGCTCCCAGCCCAGCTGGAGTCGTTGAGTCCAACTCGCTAACCCACTTTTAGATCTCCAGATTCCAGCCTTTTCTCAACACACCAATGAAGCCGTTCTCCAAATTGGGTTCCATCGCCCTCGTGCTGATCCTCTCCCTCGCTGCCGGATGTAAGAAGGGGCAGAAGAATTACACGCCGCTGCCGGGATATTCGGGAACTCCTGGAGCCTCTTCGACGCTCGGCAAGGGGCAGCCCATTTTGCCTTCGGCGCGCCCGCTGACTACCGATGGCTCGGGTGCCAACGGTGCTGATGTGGCCGGAGTCAACAACCCGGATGGGGCCAATGGTCAACCTTCTCGTGAGGAGATCGAAGGCATGCTTGCCAACCGTGAACACTTTAAGTCCAACAGCGTTTATTTCGACTACGACAAGTCTGTGGTGAAGGCGGACAGCAAGGCGAACATCGAAGCCGTGGCGACCTACCTCAAGGCCCACTCCGACAACAAGGTGGCCATCGAAGGTCATTGCGACGAGCGCGGCACTGAAGAGTACAACCGCTCTCTGGGCGAGAGGCGTGCTCTGTCGGCTCGCGATGCGTTGATTGGTCTGGGCATCGGTGCTGACCGCGTGGTGACCCGCAGCTTCGGTGAAGACAAGCCGGCCGAGCTCGGTCATGACGAGTCCGCCTGGGGCAAGAATCGTCGTGGCGAGTTTATCCTGCTCACGCCTCCGTCGGCGGGTGCTCTCCGCTAAGCGGATATTGCCTGACTCTCCAACAAAAAACCCCGCCCAGTGGCGGGGTTTTTTGTTGGGTTAGAATCGGTTGGGCTAGATCGGTCTGGCTAGGCCACCGCACCATTATAGATGCGGTGGCCGAGAGAAGGGCAGATCGCCCCTACCGACACTCGGTCGGTGGGTGATCCTCAGACGCAGACGCCGTAGCGTTTCTCGGGGTCGACTCCGAGTTTCTGGATGGCTTCGGCCACCACGCTCTGTGGCAAGGCTCCCTGAGAGGCCAACTTGTAGAGACAGGCGATGGCGGTGCACTCACCGTCGATTTCGAAGAAACGTCGCAGCACCGGTCGAACCTCGCTGCGTCCGAACCCGTCGCAGCCGAGGGTCATTAAACCTCCCGGAATCCAGGGGGCGATTTGGTCGGCCACCAGCTTGAGGTTGTCGCTGACGGCAATCCAGGGACCCGACTGGCCCTCGACCGTTTTTTCGAGGTAGCTCTTTCGGGGGGCTTCCGTCGGATGAAGCATGTTCCAGCGCTTGGTGGCCTGGGCCTCTGAGCGGAGCCGTTTGAAGCTGGTCACACTCCACACGTCAGCGCTGACACCATAGGCTTCGAGCAGTTCTTGAGCCTTGAGGGCCTGTTGTAGAATCGCTCCGGAACCGAGCAACTGGACCGTGTGCTTGAGGCCTGCCTTGCCTGGCTTGAACTTGTACATGCCGTTGAGGATGCCTTCAACGACGCCGGGATCGTTCGGGATCGGCGGATGGGCGTAATCCTCATTGTGGACGGAGATGTAGTAGAAGACATCTTCGCCGTTGGCGTACATGCGCTTCAGGCCATCGCAGACGATGACCGCCAATTCGTAGCCGAAGGCGGGCTCATAGGAATACAGGTTGGGCACCGAAGTGGCGACCAAGTGACTGTGTGCGTCTTGGTGTTGGAGCCCCTCGCCATTGAGGGTCGTTCGGCCCGATGTTGCGCCAATCATGAATCCGCGGCAGCGCGAATCGCCAGCCAGCCAGATTTGATCGCCCACCCGCTGGAAACCGAACATCGAGTAGTAGATGTAGAAGGGGATGGTCGGCACGCCATAGGTGACATTGGCCGTGCCGGCGGCGATGAAGTCGGCCATAGAGCCGGCTTCGTTGATGCCTTCTTCCAGAAGTTGTCCGTCCTTCTTTTCGATATAGGGCGTGTTGGCGTTGTCTTCGGTCTTGGTGCCGGGATCGTAGAGTTGGCCTCGGGAGCTGTAGATGCCCACCTGACCGAAGAGCCCCTCCATGCCGAAGGTGCGCGCTTCATCGGGCACGATGGGAACGATGAATTTGCCGATGTTCTTGTCGCGGAGCAAAGAGCCCAGCAACAGCACGTAAGCCTTAGTCGTGGACGCCGAGGACAGAGCCGTCGCTTGGACCACGTTGCGCAGACCGTCGTCGGTGTGCAGCGGGGTGACTAGCTTCTGAGCTCGATCGATCCGAATGGGGTTGAATCCGTGCAGGGCCTTGCGCCGGTCTAGCAGGTATTGAACCTCAGCGCTGTCTTGCGGCGGGCGGTAGAAGGGCAGTTCGGCGATGACCTCGTCCTCCAGCGGAATCGAAAAACGTTCGCGGAAATGGCGAATGTCGCGCTCGGCCAGTTTCTTGAGGCCGTGGGTGGGGTTCTTTCCTTCGCCGGCTTCGCCTGTGCCGTAGCCCTTGACCGTCTTAGCCAAAATGACCGTGGGTCGGCCGTTGCGCTGAGTGGCCCTGCGGTAAGCCGCATACACCTTGAGAGGGTCGTGGCCACCGCGGGTCAGCTTTTTGAGCTGCGCGTCGCTGAGGTGACTGACCAAGTCCAAGAGGACTGGGTATTTTCCGAAGAAATTCTTCCGGATATAGGCACCGCTCTCAACGACGTACTGCTGGTACTCGCCGTCGACGACCTCATCCATGCGCTGAGCCAGAAGGCCCGTCGTATCACGAGCCAACAACTCGTCCCAGTCGCTGCCCCAAACCACTTTGATCACGTTCCAGCCCGCACCCCGGAACTGGCCTTCGAGGTCTTGAATGATCTTGCCGTTGCCTCGGACAGGTCCGTCGAGGCGCTGGAGATTGCAGTTGATCACCCAGACGAGGTTGTCGAGGTGCTCGCGGCCAGCCATGCTGATGGCTCCGTGCGTTTCTGGCTCATCCGACTCACCGTCTCCGATGAAGGCCCAGACCATGGGATCGTGGTCTTGTGCAACGAGTTTGCGTGCCTGCAAGTAGCGGCTGAAGCGGGCCTGATAAATGGAATGGATGGGACCCAGTCCCATCGACACCGTGGGGAAGATCCAGAAATCGGGCATCAGGAACGGATGCGGGTAAGAGCTCAGACCCGGATGGTCCTGCAATTCCTGACGAAAGTTTTTTAGGTGCTGGTCGTTGAGCCGGTACTCCAAATAGGCGCGGGAGTAATTTCCCGGTGAGGCATGCCCCTGGAAATAAATCATGTCGGCGGTCTTGCCATCGGCACCGCCCCGGAAGAAGTGGTTGTAGCCCACTTCGTACAGTGTCGCCAACGAGGCGAAGGTGGCGATGTGGCCACCGACGTTGGTGGTCTTGTTAGCCTTGGCGACCATCGCCATGGCGTTCCAGCGGACGTGAGCTCGTATCAGGCGCTCCATCTCGAGGTCGCCCGGATATTCGGGTTCCTCCTCGGGCGGGATGGTGTTCAGGTAGGGCGTCGTGGTGACGTCCGGAACCGGGTAGCCCTGATTGCGGAGCCCTTGCATCACGCCAGCGATGAGCTTTCGGGCCTCCTGAGGGGACTTGCCCTCCAGAACCAGTCGCAGCAGATCCTCCACCGTGGCGCGATGCCGGTCGGATAAGGTCAGGGAGCGACCAGAGGCGGTACTTTCGGTGCGCCCGTTGACCGGGGTAGCCGAACCATGGTTGGAACCAGAGGTATTCAAGACTCGATATCCGGAGCCGAAGCCCCGGAAGCACAAAGGTATTCAATTGTGCTTCACTGCCAAGTGCAGGGTTGACCGTTTCAAGGGAACGAATCTTGAGAAGAAGCCAGGCCTGAGAGCTGGCTTTCTCAGGAAGCCAGCGGAATGACGTCCGCTCCGAGATAGGGGCGCAGCGGTTCTGGCACCCGAATACTGCCGTCGGCCTGCTGATGGGTTTCTACCAGTGCCACGAAGAGGCGGGCCAGAGCGGTGCCCGATCCATTGAGCAAGTGCGGGAAGAGATTCTGTCCGTCGGACTCCCGCTTGAATCGCAAGTTCATCCGGCGGGATTGGTAATCTTCGCAGTTAGAACAACTCGATACCTCCAAGTAGGTGCCTTGTCCTGGTGCCCAGACTTCGATGTCGTAGGTCTTGGCGGCGGCAAAGCCCATGTCGCCGGTGCACAGGTTAATGACCCGGTAATGCAGCCCGAGGCGTTGCAAGACCGTCTCGGCATTGTGGACCATCTTTTCCAGTTCCTCGTAGCCCTGGTCTGGATGCACCACCTTGATGAGCTCCACCTTGTCGAACTGGTGGACCCGGATCATGCCCCGGGTGCCCAACCCGGCGGCGCCGGCCTCGGCCCGGAAGCAGGGTGAGTAGGCGCAGTAGCGCACTGGCAGTTGCTTCTCAGCGAGGATCTCCTCTCGATGGATGTTGGCCACCGGAGCCTCAGCCGTCGGCAGCAAGTAAAGTTTGCCCATCGTCGAGGTGTCGAGTCCCTCCTGCACGGCATAGGCTTGATCCCGGAATTTCGGAAACTGCCCCACGCCAATCATGCAGTGCTCTCCGACGATGTAGGGAGGGGCCACTTCGGTGTAGCCGTGTTCCCGCTGATGGAGGTCGAGCAGGAAGTTGATGAGCGCCCGCTCCAACCGAGCTCCCCAACCTGTGTACAGAAGAAAGCCCGATCCGCTCAGCTTGGCTCCTCGGGCAAAGTCGATGAGCTTCAGCCGTTCGCAAAGTTCTACATGGTTGTACGGAGTGAACTCGAAGGAAGCCTTCTGCCCATGCACGCGAATCTCCGGATTGTCGGCCGCATCCTTACCCAAGGCGACGCTCGCGTGGGGAAGGTTGGGGATCATTAGGAGCAGGGAATCCCGTGAGGCCTCGGCTTGTGCGGCAGTCTTGTCGAGTTCAGCGATCCGGTCGCCGAGGGCGCGCACTTCCGCTTTCTTGGACTCGGCTTCATCGAGGCGCTTCTGGCCAATCAGCCCGCCGATTTCTTTCGAGGTGCTGTTGCGCCGTGCTTTGAGTTGCTCGGCCTCGGCGAGCGCGGCCCGTCGGGATTCATCTAGAGCCAAGACTTCGGAGACACTGGCTTCGTCACCGGCGTTCCGCGTGGCCAATCGCTCCCGGACGAACTCGGTCCGATCGCGCAACAACTTCATGTCGAGCATGGTGAAAGGATACGGAAGCAGAGGCGGGAAGGAGAACGGAATTTCTCGGCCGATTCTAACCAGCCAAAAACAAGGGGGTATTCGCGATGAAATCCCGGAAGGAGTTTGTTCTCAGCGGGCCTCTCAATAAAGAAGCGCAGGAACGGCGTCAGCTTTTGCTTAAACGCTCGAAGAGCCTCAGCGCTTGGGAAGAGTGCACTCGAAATTGCTCTCCCAGAAATCCGGCGTTGGGGGTGCGTTGCCGCCAGTAGATTAAGCTGCTCTTAATTTCGCTGAGGTCGTGGCCGCGGGAGATGTCTTTGACCACATCTTGGTAATGCTCACGCAACGGACCGCACCATGGAAAAAGCACGGTGGACCAAAAACGTTGAGAAGGCGTTTGGAGTTCCTTGGCGAGCGCCTCAAGAGCCTCCTCAGGACTGCAATCCCGTGCCTCGCTCATGAGCTCTGCGAATGTTTTTGGTGGTGAAGAGGCCATCTATGGGTAACAAGACACACGCCGAGGATCGGATGATCGTTGGAAAACTTGAGGTTTTATTCCGGTTTTTGATAATCTAGTTAAAGATTTGCCGGGGGAATGATTTCAGCTGCGAAAACCATACCCCAACCCTGTACCTCGATTTGAATGGGGTAGGCCATATAAAAAGTTGAGATCTTTGAATTAAAGTTTGTAACGAAAATTGGTCATAAACAGTGTTGGCTGGTGTGTGGGGCAGAGTAATTCAATTTGCTAAAATCCAGGCTTGCACCTCCCGGTCAAATCCATGTCGCTTAAAGAGTCGCCATGGATCAGGAAGTTCCCCCCAGCCCCCCTATTCCGCCGCCCTTCGTCAATGCGTCGTCACCCCGCCGTCGACGATCAGGGTGGGTGCATCGCTCTAAGCGCTGGTTCAATAAGATCCC
>JBDKKQ010000029.1:0-8053 GCA_039796015.1 Verrucomicrobiota bacterium | reverse complement strand
AGGATCAAAGCCATCAACCAGGCGTTGCCCTCGCCCAGTTGATCAAGGAACTCACCGATGGTTTGCCCACCGGAGCGTGCGACCTGGGCCGTAGCACTCAAGGAACGGATAAAATCCGCCGCGGTGGCGTTTCGGGGGGACTGAGGTGATGAGGACATCCAGCGAGGCTCTCTGACCTTAAGGCAGAAGCCTCGATACAAGGGCACTGACGGACTTGCCGTCCGCTCGGCCATCCACCTTGGACTGGGCAACCTTCATGACCGCTCCCATGTCTTTCTTCGAAGTGGCTCCCACCTCGGTGATGACCTCTCGAATCAAGCTTTCCAATTCTTCGGCGGACAACGCCTTGGGCAAGTACTCGGTGAGCACTTCCAATTCGGCCTTCTCGTTGGCTGCCATTTCCGTCCGTCCAGCCTTCTCAAATTCATCGATGGAGTCTCGGCGCTTCTTGGCCTCCCGTTGGATCATCGCCATCACATCGGCATCCGAGAGTGTCTCCGTTTTCTTTTCGATTTGGGCGTAACCCAGAGCCGCCTTGAGCATCCGCAGCGTCCCAGTTCGGACGGCTTGGCGGGCGAGCATGGAGGATTTTAGTTCGTCGTTGACGCGTTGTTGGAGACTCATGATTCGGAAGCTTGGAGTTTGCGGAGCTGATCGCGGACTTCGGCAGCGGTCTCGTAGTCCTCGATTCGGATAGCCTCAGCAAGAGCGAAGCGAAGGCGTTCGATCTCATTCTGCGGTGGCTTACGACGAATTTCATCGAGCCATCCGCGCAGTGACAAGATTTCGCCGCTCTGTTCGATGAGTTCTTCGCGCTCGTGATCTCGATAAAACTCAGCCAACTCGCTGATGCCTGCCTCGATGGCGACCATCGCAGCGTCCCGATCGCTCTCTTGGAGACGGGCTTCGCCGCGAGCTCGCGTGCGCATCATGGTGAGCTGGGGCGTGAATTGAACCACACTCCAGGAGAGGTCATCGGATTCGGCGAAGCGATCCACAAAGCTGAAGACTTCGAGGTTTCTGGCACAGTCACGCTCAACGGCCTCGTAATCCTTGAGCTGGAAAAAACAAATGTATCGGTGGTGATACTGAATGGATTCCTGCTGGAGGCGGCCGCATTCCTCCGAACCCAGGGCGAAATCTGGATTCTCGCCATCAGCGCTGGCGGGGGCCTGTTCAGAACGCTTTCGGTAGAAATGAAACCAGGACTCATTTCCCATGGGCTTCTTGCCGTCCGGACGTCCCAACACATTCATCTGGAGAATCCCCAGATCTACACGCAGTTGGATTTTCTCACCATCCTTGCCCTGAAAGCGGCGCGCCACCACCTGACCGGGCTTATAATCCCAGTCCTGCAGCATCTCAGTGAGGTCGAACGTCATCGGTCTGCCAATATGGAAACTTTTTGGATAGCGTCAACGCGCAGGGCCGATGAGTTATTCTCACGCTCGCTCCCTATCGATTAGGCCAAGATTCCGGGAATCACCTCTCCGTGGACGTCCGTAAGGCGGAAATCACGCCCTTGGAATCGGTAGGTAAGCTTATGGTGATCCATGCCGAAGAGGTGCAAGAGAGTGGCGTGCAAGTCGTGCACGTGAACCTTGTTTTCAACGGCATAGAAACCAAAATCATCGGTCGCTCCGTAGACCGTTCCGGGCTTGATGCCGCCACCCGCCATCCAAATGGTGTATCCATGCGGATGATGATCCCGACCGATCTGATCGGGCTTGAGGGCTCCTTGCATCATCGGAGTCCGACCGAACTCTCCGCCCCAAAGGACCAAGGTTTCGTCGAGAAGACCGCGCTCCTTGAGGTCCTTGATGAGGGCGACAGACGGCTGATCGGTCTCGGCGCAACGCTTCTTCAAATCGAAGACGAGATTGCCATCGGGCCCGCCATGATGATCCCAGCCCCGGTGGTAGAGTTGAACAAAGCGGACTCCGCGCTCGACCAATCGACGGGCCAAGAGGCAGTTGTTGGCGAACGAAGCCCGGCCGGGAGTTGTTCCGTAGGCCTCATGAACACGTGCTGCTTCGCCTGTAATATCCACGACCTCGGGCACACTGGTTTGCATGCGGTAGGCCAGCTCATAGGAGGCGATACGGGTCTGGATCTCCGGATCCTGCAGAACATCGAACCGCGTCTGGTTAAGGTCCCGAAGGACATCCAATGTTTGGCGACGGCGTTTGCGATCCATGCCCGGCGGATTCCCGACGTAAAGCACCGGATCACCCTGCGAGCGCAACGTGACACCTTGATGCACCGTCGGAAGGAAGCCGCTGCCCCAGGCCGCATTCGTCAAAGGCTGTCCGACACCCGTCATCATCACCACGAAGGCCGGCAAGTCTTTGTTCTCGCTGCCCAGGCCATAGCTGAACCACGAACCCATGCCCGGCCGACCCGCCAGCTGGGCACCGGTGTTCATGAACAAGGTTGCCGGATCATGATTGAAGGCCTCAGAGTAGAAGCTCTTCACAAAGCAAATATCATCGGCAATAGAACCCAGATGCGGCAGGAGTTCACTCATCCAAGCTCCGGATTTGCCGTGTCGGGCAAACTGATAAGGAGAGGCCAGCAACTTCGACTCCTTGCCGATCTGAGCCAAGCGGATGTTCTTCACCAACTCCTCCGGCACCCTTTGGCCGTTGCGCTTAGTCAACTCGGGCTTGGGATCGAAGAGGTCGAGGTGCGAGGGGCCACCCGACTGGAAAAGGTAAATGATGTTCTTGGCCTTGGGGGCGAAGTGCGGGGCCTTGAACGCCGCGCCCGTTTCGGGAGTGCCGGCCCGCAGTGACGGGTTGAGCAAGGTGCTCAGTGCCAAGGCACCCATGCCGGTCCCGCAGTCCTGGAGGAAGCGCCGCCGCGTGGAGGCCTTGAGGGATTCCAAGATGGGTGTCGGCAACTGCGGGTGCATGGAGAGAATCTGCGTCCCGAATCCATCTCGATCAAGCCCCGCTCACAGGACTGCGTTCGGGGTTCTTTAACCGGATCACTGCTCCCGAACCGATTGAGATCTCTGTTCAACGAAAAAGGGACAGAACCGAAATCGGTCTGTCCCTTGTCCTGGTATCCCGCAGCGGCCTGTGGACCGGCTGCTCAGGCGCCGTACTTGTCGAACAGACGGGCGTTGGCCTGCATCAGGCGCATAAGATACTTCGCCTCGAAGATTCCGAGGGATCCGGAATTAGCTCCTGTCTCCGTGAAACGGGACAGCTTGTCGCTGCCGCTAATTTCGGAGTGGATGAGCACCGGTTGCGGATGCCACGAGTGACCCTTCACCGCCACCGGTGTGGAATGGTCGCCCGTGATCGCTATGACATCGGGCTTCTTGGCCAAGAAGATGGGTAAGGCGGCATCGAAGTCCTCGATGGCCTTCACCTTGGCCGCGAAATCACCGTCTTCGCCGGCCTTATCCGTGTACTTGTAGTGAATGAAGAAAAAGTCGTACTGATCGTACTCCTTCACGTAGCGCTCGAACTGCTGGGCGATGGTCTCTGGCCCTTCAATCTTCACCATGCCCACCAACTGGCTCAGGCCCTTGTACATCGGATAAACCGCGATGGCCGCGGCCTTCAGTCCGTAGCGCTGCTCGAAGGTCGGGATTTCGGGCTGATGGGCAACGCCGCGCATGAGGAACCCGTTGGCCATCTTCTCACCTGCCAAGAGCGGCAAGGCCAGCTTGTAAAAATCAGCGATCAGTTTAGCGACCTTCTTCTGGCCGGCATTTTGCGGATCCACCGGCTTGGCCTCGGCGATGAGCAGTCCCTCGCGATTGGGATCCGTATCGGTCAGCGGGCCTTCCAGACCCTGACCCCGGAACACCACGACAAAACGATGCTCCTTGCCCGGATAAATGTGGACCTCGGTCGCGCCGATCTTCTGGATCTTCGCTGAGAGGATTCCGCACAGACGCTCGCAAACCTCGGTCGCGATGCGACCGGCGCGACGGTCCGTGACGATTCCCTTCGGATCGAGGGTGCAGAAATTTGCGCGTGCGGCCACGTCACCATTCTTGAGCTCGATGCCCAGACCCAGCGTCTCGATCACTCCCCGGCCGACCTCCCACTCGATGGGGTCGTAACCGAAGAGGGCCAGGTGTCCCGGACCCGAGCCTGGGGTAATGCCCGGTGCCACCGGAATCATGCGTCCCTGGGCGCAACCCGATTGGGTCAGTGCGTCGAGGTTCGGGGTTTTGGCCGCCTCCAAGGGCGTCATCCAATTCTGGGAACGGGTCGCCAGATCTCCTAGGCCGTCGAGAACGATGAGGGCCATTTTGGCCCCGGTTTTGACCTGAAGTTTCGCGTAAACGGAATCGAGTTTGCTCATAATCAAGGTGACTTGGGTCTCCGAAGGGCCCCGATGTAGAGGCTCCCGGCAGGCTCACTGCAGGATCCCTAAATGCTCCCGCTGCCCAACCCTGTTGGCCGGTGAATTTGCCGTCAACGACACTTTGGTGCTGACCGTCGGCAGGCTTCCGATGAACGAGCCGATCTAGCGCCACCCTCGGCCCGGGTCACTTTTTGAAGAATCCCTTAGACTTGGGGGCCGGGGCCGGGGCGTCTGATTTGACCGGGACCTTTTCAAGGAATCGGTTGAGATCCATCTCTGAGACAGAATTGGTGATCAACGAAGCCTGGTGGGTTTCCTTCGTTGTCAATTGAGCCAGCTGAGAAGGTGCTTGGAGAATGTAGGGCGTCAGAAAGATGAGGAGTTCGGTCTTGGCGTCGCTCTTGGCGCGAGTCTTGAACAAATTGCCCAGAATCGGGATGTCGCCCAAGTAAGGAACCTTCTTCTCGCTCTGGGATTGGTTATTCGAGATGAGTCCGCCAATAACGACAGTCTCCGCATTTGGAGTGACCACCACGGTGTCGGCTGAACGGACATTGATGTAAGGAGCCGAGACATCGGCCGACAAGAACTGCTTTTCAGTCGGTGAAACTGAAGAGATTTGCGGTTGGACAATCATCTCGACTTGACCGTTAGAACCGATGAACGGAGTGACGTTCAGGATGATACCCACGTCATTGTAGGTGACGTTAATTATGGGGATGGTGTTATTACCCGAAGCCGCATAGGAAACGCCGCTGGGCAGGGGCACTTGTTGACCGACCACAATGCGGGCCAATTGGCCATCGCGGGCGATAATCGACGGACGGGATAAAACCTGCGCTTTTCCAGAGGTAGCCACCGCCCGGAGCGTCGCCTGAAACTCGGAGCCTGCGATGGAATAAAGGCCACCGGAACCGCCGCCGGTGGACGACGGAGTCAGTGCCGTTCCCATCGACTGCCCCAAGCCGTTCAAGTTAGTGGTGATAGTGTTCACCCCTGAAAGACCCATCACGGTACCACCACCGCTGCTGATATTATTTCCAATGTTGTTCTTGGCCCAAGCGCCTTCGACTCCGAGTTCGGAGCCGTTGTTCCTCTGAACCTCCATGAAGACCACCTTGATCAGCACTTGCGGCTTGGGTGAATCGAGATTTCGGATGACGTTGCTAATTTGCAGAGCCGTCAGGGCATCGGCAATGACCACCAAATTGTGGGTCTGCGGATCCACCGTGATGACGGCGCTACCCACCGTGCCGTTGTTGTTGTAAAGACCCGAGGATCCGGAGCTTCGATTGCCCCCGCCGCCTCCGCCACCAAACCCACCTCCGCCACCGAAGCCACCTCCGCCACCGAAGCCACCACCACCGCCAAAGCCTCCGCCGCCGCCTCCGCGCTGCTGGGCTAGGGCGGGTAGGACTAAGGACAATCCAAGGACCGCGGCCAAGACGCGAAGCGCCGAGGCCATGGAAAGGAATCGCGAAAAAATAGAACCACTGGTTTTCATTCTGGAATCGTTCAAGGTTCTTAAGTTCAGAACAGTTGCCCGCCGGAGCGGCCACCGCCGCTATTCCCAAAAGTACCCGATCCACTGGAGGTGCCGCCCGTGGTCTGGTTGTTGTTTTGCTGGCGTTGCATGAGCGCACTGTTCTGAGCATTGCCGCTGTTGCCTGTCCGGCCGCCCGATGTGCTCTGGAACATGTTCTGCAGCACCTGCGCCGCCTGCTGAGGATCACCATTGTTCATACGAAACACGTGCACTTGCTGATCCCGCGTGGAGACCACATCCAATTCGCGCACCATGCCCGCGATCTGAGTCATCAAATCCTTGGAAGCAGTGACGATCACCGAAGAAGTCCTAGAGTCGGGCACTGCCATAACCTGCGATGCACGGCGAATCCGATCGTTTTGTCCGGCTGCTGAATTACCGCCACCACCACCAGCTCGGCCACCGCCACCGCCACCACTTCGTCCACCGCCGGCCATCATCGCGGCAAAACCGCCCGCTCCAAAGGGTCCTCCACCAAACCGGACTGGTGCCTGATTATTGTTGCCTGACCCGCTGCTGCTGGGAAACACCCCAGCCAGGGCCGTGGCCACATCGGTAGGGCTGGCATGGGTCAGATGGAACACGCGGATTTCGGTCTCGGCTTCGGCACTCGAATCGATGGCTTTGATAATCTCCACCATGTGCCGGATATTGGCTTGGGTGTCGGTCATCACAATGGAGTTACCCGCTGCATTGGCCACGAAGGTCGCCTGGGGTGAAATGAATGAGACGAGATCCTTGGCCAATTGATCGGCCTCGACGTATCGAATCGGTATGATCTGCGTCACGATCTCATCGTTCTTCGGAATCATCCGGGGATCGTTATTTACCTTCACCGGGATGTCCCGGGTCTTGGCAGATAGGCGGTCGACGATGGTCAGAGTTCGCCCATCCCGAATGGCCGCTAGGCCATTCTTATTGAGGGCCGAATTGAGAAAATCCACCGCCTCATCCTGACTCAAGGGCTTGGCGCTGATCACGTTGACGGTGCCCTTCACGGGGGCGTCCAGAACGATGATGAAACCGGCCGCTTCGCTCAGGTATTCAAGAACCTGCTCCAACGGAGCATTCCTGAAATTCATCTGAATCCCAGCAGCGCTGCCGCCGGCCGAGTTCTGCTCTCCTCGGGGCGTTGCCGATTGAGGCGTGGCATTATCGGTTCGGTTTGTGGCTGGGGCATTGCTGGTAGATGCACCGGCCTCCTGGGCCATCAGGCCGCCAGCCAAACATCCCACAGCACAGGCGGCGCCAAAGGCTCGAGTGATCAAGTTCTTCATTTCATCTCCTGTTCCCGTTTTTTCAAAAGCCGCTTCAAAATTTCATCGGATCCTGGGGGATCCTCGCTCGGAGTCGTCGATGAGGCCGACGACGATGAGGCCGCCGCCGTCCCGGTCGCTCCCCCGGCAGAGCCCAATCGCTTGAACCCTTCTCCGCCGAGGCCTGTCACTAATTGCCAAACACCTTCCGAATCCTGACGCAGCCGTTGACCCACCCTCAGTAAATTCGGGGGACGATTGGATGCTATCAAGGTAATCGATTGAGGCGTGATGGTGCTCAGGGTCTGGCCTGCGATGACCGCGTTGAGCTGGAGAGTTTTGTGAAACTCCGAAGCATTGCCGTCGAAGAAGGCAAAGGTACCTCTGGGGTAGCTAATGATTCCTACCAGTCCAAACTCGGGGGAATCGGCCGCGGCCACCACCTTCGGCTTGGGCGTCGGTCGGGATTCACCCCGGATCCTGGGCTGCCTTTCCGGATCAAAGATATTTCGGTCGGCCACCCGTCGAGCCACTTCCTTGGAATCGATGACCGGGGCCTGATGGGTCTCGGCCGCAAAAACCAGTAGGGCCCCGAGAAGAACCCCGGCCGTCAGGGAGCCGATCCAAATTGAGGGAAGAACCTTCATGGCTTGGACGAGGGATTGAGCACGAGGCCGTTGATTTGGAGGCCGAGAGTCAACTGCCGGCCTGCAGGATCACGGCTCATCAACTGAAGACTATCCACCTTAACGGCGAGAGGACCCTCTTCAAGCCGCTGGAGAAACTGACTCAGACTCGCGAGGGATCCGGAAGTTTCGAGGCGGCACCGCAACATCTGGTAGGCCGCTTCGTCACCCTTCCACTGGGGCATTCGATCCACGATCTGGGCCCCTGAAGCCTTGGCCCATTCGTCGCAGGCCCT
>JBDKKQ010000028.1:0-49416 GCA_039796015.1 Verrucomicrobiota bacterium | reverse complement strand
CGCTCCTGCCACTGGGCCTGATCCTCAAACAGCCCGATTTAGGTTCATCGCTCGTCTTTCTGCCCATCACCCTGGTCATGATGCTGGTGGCTGGGGTTCCGCAGCGCTTTGTGATCAAGCTTTTGGGTGGCGCCTTCCTCATCGTCAGCCTGATCGCCATCGACATCTTCATTGCACCCGAGAACTGGCGACTCATCCGCCTTCAGAACTACCAGCGCGAACGGCTGCTGGTTTATTTCAACGCCGATTTTGCCCCGGACTCCGCCACCCCAGAACAACGCCAGAGGGCTGCGCAGCGCAAGCGGCAGATGTCCTGGAATGTGGAGCAGGCGCTCATCTCGGTCGGCTCAGGCGGCTTCACCGGCAAAGGATGGAGGGAAGGTACTCAGCATCGTCTGGGTTACCTGCCCCGACTGGGCGCCCACAATGACTTCATCTTCTCGGTCATCGCCGAGGAACGTGGCTTCATCGGAAGCGTCGCCGTCGTGACCCTCTACGGCATCGTCCTCTTCAGCGGCATCAAGACCGCTGGAGAATCACGCGATCGGCTCGGGCGCCTACTGGCCACCGGCATCGTCACCCTCTTCTTCATACACATCTTCGTGAACATCGGCATGAACATCAAACTAATGCCGGTCACGGGCATTCCACTGCCCCTGCTCAGTGCAGGCGGAACCTCAGTGCTCTGCTCACTGATCGCGGTCGGTGTTCTTCAAAACATCCATTTGTACCGGAAACGGTACTAAAACTCGAATCCTACAGACATGAGTCAACAGACATTCAAACGCGGCAAGGTGCCGATGCGTTTCAAGCCCACCCGGGGAATCGGCTCTCCGAACCTCAACCGATCTGCGGCCAACGCCCGCATGGAAGCCATCGGCGAGAAAGCCGTTGAAGAACGGGTGTTCGACATCCGCCGCCACGAGTCCGAAATTCGGCGCGCCGAAAACCGGGCTGCCGGACTTCCCGAGGACACCATCGACGCCCCCGAGGTTAATCTGACCAAGAACGGCCGGGACCAGACCTACCGATCCCCCGATCTCACTCGCTCGGAGGAGGCGCACGAGGAACCCGCAGAACAGGCACCCAAACCACCTCGCGAACCTAAGGGTCTGATAGAAAAAGCGCGGGCCGCGGTCAAAGAGGTGGTCAAAAAGGTTAAACAATTCATCCGACCCGAGGAAAAGATCATCAAGGAAGTGGTCATTAACGCCGAACCGCTGGAAACCCGCGTCGCGGTTCTGGAGGAGAGCAAACTGGAAGACCTCACGGTTGAACGAACCGGCGATGACCGGCTGGTTGGCTCCATCTACAAGGGCAAGGTGAAGAACCTCGAAGATGGGCTCAAGGCCGCCTTCGTGGATATTGGCTTCGAGAAGAACGCCTTCCTGCACTACTGGGACATCATCCCCAACACGTTCGATTCCAGCGTCGAAATTGTGGAGCGCGATGACACAGGCAAATCTCGCCGGAAAGAAAAACCCAAAATCACCCAGAAGGATGTCCCCCGACTGTTCCCGCCGGGCAGCGAGATCATTATCCAAGTGACCAAGGGACCGATCGGCACCAAGGGACCCCGCGTCACCACCAACCTTTCTCTGCCCGGCCGCTATCTCGTCCTGCTGCCCAATTCCGACCAGTCTGGCATCAGCCGCAAGATCGAGAACGTCGAGGAGCGCCATCGCCTCAAGAAAATCGTCCGCGAACTGACTATTCCCGAGGGCATGGGAGTGATCATCCGCACCGCCGGTGAAGAAAAGCGAAAGGCGTACTTCGTCCGTGATCTCGCCCTGCTGCTGGAGGAATGGAAGCTCATCCAAGAACGGATCAAGAGCCAGCCGATGGCCTCCTGCGTCTATCAAGAGCCCGACCTCATCGAGCGCACCGTCCGCGACTTCCTCACCGAAGATGTCGACAAGATCGTCATCGACGACCTCAAGAAGTTTGAATCGATCCGCGATAGCATCAAGCGCATCAGCCCCCGTTCCGTGCGCAAGGTGCACTTCTACAACGAGGCGGAGCCGCTGTTTGACCGCTACAACATCACCCGCCAACTGGAGGCCGCCTTCAGCCGCCAGGTGAACCTCAAGAGCGGTGGCTACCTCATCATCGACGAAACCGAAGCCCTCGTGGCCATCGACGTGAACACTGGCAAGCACAAGCAGGCCGGTACCAAGGACCACGACGCGACGATCCTCAAGGTGAACCAAGATGCCGCGGACGAAATCGCCCGCCAACTCCGCCTGCGAAACATGGGCGGCATTATCGTACTCGACTTCATCGACATGAAGTCGCGCCGCGACCAGCAGTCCATCTACCAGCGGATGAAGGACAACCTCAAGCGAGACAAGGCTAAGACGCACGTCCTGCCGCTCTCGCAGCTCGGGCTCATGGAAATGACCCGCCAGCGCCAGACTGAGAGCGTGCGTTCATCGCTCTACGACGACTGTGAGCACTGCACGGGCCGTGGCGTCATCAAGAGCGCCGAGACCATGAGTGTCGAAATCCAGCGCAAGCTGACCCAGATCCTCAAGGGTCGCCCGCGTGACGACGGCGACTTCCAAGTTAAGATCGTCTGCAACCCGCGCGTCCTCGATCGCTTGCGGACGCGCGACGAGAAGTTGCTCATCGAATTGGAGAAGAAATTCTTCGCCAAGCTCAGCTTCCGCCCGGACCCCACCTTTCACAATGAGGAGTGGAAGATCTTCAACGCCATGAACAACGACGAGTTGGCTAAGTCGCGGAATTGATCGAAGTCCTATCCGCCGCCCCGGCCGATTCATCGGCCGGGGCGGCTTTGTTTTTGAACCCCTCGTTTTCCCCAACGCCCTCCCACCTTATTCTTGCCGCTCAGTCGGCGGTGATGAGACGAAAGAAGCTCGGGAATCTCTCGCGTTCCCTCCGTCCGCAGACTCTTCCAGCGAAGATCCATTTTCACCGTTCCGAAAATTTCACTAGCTCTCACCGCACGGAACGTTAGAAACAAAGAGTATCCCCAAAGTCCGTCACCCCAAGCCATGAACAGCCAACGCGTCCGCTGCCCCCGTGCCTTCACCCTGATCGAGTTGCTGGTGGTCATCGCCATCATCGCAATCCTCGCCGGCATGCTCTTGCCCGCCTTGTCTCGGGCCAAATCGAAGGCAGTGAAAACCCTCTGCGCGAGCAACTGCAAGCAGTGGGGTATCGCGGTCAATTTGTACGCCTCCGACAATCAGAACTCCTTCCCAGACAACAGCGGTGGCGCCGGATTCAGCTGGATGATGCCCACCATGAGCAACTTCTGGAACGGCTACCTCATTAAGAATCGCCGCTCCTCGGCCAACAACACCCGTGCCGCCAACGACGTCCTGTTCTGCCCGACCGATGACTGGCACCGCGCCGCAGAACGCGGGATGATCACCACCGACAATGAGCCCCAATTGACCGGTTACTTCTACTTGCCAGGTCGGCGAACCGGAGACGCCGATGTCACCGGAGGAGCCCAGGGCACTTCTGAGTGGTTTTTCAAGAAGAAGCTCGGTGGCATGTACGAAGCAGCCCCCATCATCATCGACCGCATGCAGGCCTTGGGTTCCAAGACCACCAACATGCTCGACCCCAAGCTGAACTGGTTCACCGATTACAATGGCAAGAAAGTGGCCACGGCCGTTCACCGAATTACCCGGGGTGCACCCGAAGGCGGCAACTTTGGCTTCGAAGACGGCCACGTTGAATGGCAGTCCAACAAGCGCGTCTCGCTCGGCTCCGACTACGGCGGTTGGCAGTGCTTCTTCAAGATCGCAGTAGCCACCCCCGTTCCGTGATTCATCTCGTGAGTTCTCTCGTGAGCCGGCCTCCCAGCTCACAGAGAACTCGCCCGGCGATTTTGGATCGAATCTGAGTCCACACTCTTTCGCGGACCATACTCCGCGCGAAGGCTCACTCCCGGCGAAAGGTGAGCACGGGCATATCGCGCAAACTCGTGCGTCTCAAGACTGCAATGTAACGGCGAGACAAAGCCCCCAAACGGGCAGTCACGCGAACTTCGAAGGTGCTGCTGACAGTCGAGAAAACCGCCAGCGGCGTGCCTTGGTTGGGCATCACCGGAACCCCCTGCAAACGGGCGATGTCTTGGGGCCCACGGGCTGGAGTGTCGTCGTAGGTGCCATCCACCCCATCCATGCCCGCGCGCTGTTCTTGGATATTGCGAGCAATGTTCTCGTCACCACCGCAGGCCATGACCAAAACAGGATAGGGCGCCGTGTTGATATTTACCTGACCGCTGGACACCGCCGAGAACACGTCTGCCAAGCCCACCGACCCCGCGATACTCTGTCCCAGAAAAGTGGACTGGATGCGCCGCCCCATTGAGTCAACCGAATGCCTACCGCCATTGCCGCCACTACCAGCACTATCGCCACCGCCACTGCGGGGGCCCCAGTACAACTGCGGAGTAATCCCACGGATCTTGAGGAGTTCCGACATGTCGTCGATGGGACCATTTTTAGCAACATAGGGAGGATTGAGCGTCCGGTAGAAATCACTCTCTGCGCCGCCACCCATGGCCGAATCGTCATTGGGGTCGATCCAGTCCCGGATCGCTGAAGAAACATCGGCCGAGTCCGAGCCTCCGGCACCGCACAACTGCAAGATCAACTCCAACAACTGGGGATTGCGGGTGGCGATGGAGTTGATGTTGATGTAGCGCTCTGCGTCCACGATCTCGATGGAAATGGTGCCATCCCCAAGAGCCACATCCGTCAAGGAGACCCCCTCGAAAGGATTGTCTGCGATGTTCGTCGGACCGACACCGCCGGCCCAAAACTGGTTGAGTCCGTCGTAAGTCTGTTCGCCAGGAATCTGCCGGGACAACGACAGAACCCATTTGGCCATCTCAATGCCTGAGCGACCCATCCATTCCATCTCGCTCTCGCTCTGGGTTCGAGTAGCCAGGCGACCCTCCACCTTCATCGTGTAGGCAAAGGCCGTGACGATGACCGCCATGGCAAAGATCAGCAGCATGACCATCAGCAGGGCCACACCCCGCTGGCGATTTTTAGGGCTCGTCTGCGTCTGGACAAAGTTATTGATCATGGGGCGCCTCCGATCACGCCCTGAGCCTCGCGAGGCACCGCAACGGTCGGCAAGCGAACCACCCGGCTGACAATTTGCGCTGGCTCACGAGAACCCTTCGACACACCAAAACCCAGTGTCACACGAACGATGACGGGCAACTGGTTGGTCGAAAGCCACTCCTCGACAAAGTCCCGCTGCTGACCATCCCAGAACTCCAACTGGAAGAGCTGCACCTCACGCGCCAAGACAATGCTCGCTGGCTCGCCTCCGCTCTCGAAATCTGCCAGCAAGGAGTTCTGTTCGAGCACCAAGTCGCTGCCGCCCGGAGGAACGTAGAAACTGACACGGCGGATGCGTTCGCCTCCGAACATTCCGCTGTTAGGGAACGAATCCGAAAGATCGGCCGCGAAGCTCACCGCGGCAAATTGACCCGCCGTATCGGCTTGAAAGAAGTAAAGCCGCGGATTGGATGCAAACATCGTGGCCGACGCGAGGGCGTCTTCTACGGTACGCATGGCCATCCGAGCCCGCTGGGAATCTGTGGTGGAACGGATGGCCGCCTGCGAACTCTGGAAGATCAGCCTCCAGGTCGAGTAAATCATCATGAGGATCAGAGCGAAGAGGAAGATGGCCACCATGACCTCCATCACCGTGAAGCCTCCCCGCCGCAAAGACCGACCGCTAGAAAACACTAGCCCTCTCATCGGTTCGCCCCCTGAACATATTGTTTAGGGAAATAGAGGGCGCTCATGCGGCGCTCCGAACCCTTAGGGCCACCCACGATGACAAAGTCGGCACGGAACAAACCATTGGTTCCCACCTCATAAACCGAGCGGCTCCATTGGTAGCCGGGGTAGAGCTTACCAAAATCGCCATGGTCGGACATTTCTTCAAGGCGATTGGAAATCGACAACTCGGCCGCAAGGCTGCTGGCGTCCACCTCGACCCGATTGAGGGATTTGGCCGATTTGAGCGCCGTGGAACAAACCGAGATGAACCCGAAGAGCGCCAGCGCCATGATGGCTGAGGCAACAGCCACCTCGATCAAGGTGAAGGCCGCACCAGCCTGACCTCGGCGGCCTAGGATGACTGGGCGGCACCTCATCGAAGGTCCTCGATCGAAAGCCGTGCCGTGATGACTTCCAAAATAAGCTGCTTCACTTCGAGCCCTCCTTTCAGCCAACTGAGTTCGGCGGTCATCGCATCGCTCGTTCCATTGGGGAAAAACCGGATCGCAGCCAACGGGGAACTCATCATGTTCTGTCCGTTCACCAAAAGACTCCGGAAAGCGACGTCGTCATTGAGTTGCCCATGGTACGGAGGTTTGGACAGGGGAGCAGAACTCATGGACTCGGAATCCCGAAGCCGATCAAACGAGGCCATCGAAACCCCGTTGGTGGCCCCCATTACGCCTTCCGGTGCTGGTTCGACCAGAACCCGCCCCTCTGCACCGTAGAGCACCACCTGCATCGGCCGATTGCCCATGATGGCCCGGGCCCGCGCTTCATTGCAGGCCGATTCCATAACCTCGAGTGCCTCGGCCATGGGCCCCTTCTTGTTGGCCATGAAGCGGGGAACCGCCACAAACATCATCACGGACACAAGCATCACAGCCACCACCAGTTCGATCATGGTGAAGGCGGCGCGGGCGGCGGCACCTTGGAATCGAATGTGGAAGGCAGTCCTCATCGCTTCAGTCTCTTAGCGAGTGGAAATGCTTTCGGTGATCTTGAACATTGCCGACATCACACCCAAGAGCATGAAGCCGACCACAAAGGCGATGGCCACGATGATCACCGGTTGGATGAGGTTGGTCATCGCCGTTAGACCGACATTGAGGTCGTTCTCGTAGGTATCCGCCACATTGGACAAGGCCGCGGGCACGTCGCCGGTCTCCTCACCAATCTTGATCAGGTCGATCATCAGCTGCGGAAACAGTCGGCTCTTAGCCAGGGGTTGCGCCAAGGTCTTGCCGTCGGTGACGGCCTCGCGGGTGCGGGCGATGGCCTCCTTGATCACTACGTTGGGCATGACCTGCTCGGTGATGCGCAAAGCCTGCAACACCGGCACACCATTCTGAAGCAGGGTCGAAAGCGTGCGCGCGAACTGCCCAAACAAGTTGAGTCGGACCACCTTACCAATGACTGGAAGCCTCATCACCAGGCGGTCCAATGACTCGCGACCCGCCTTGCTCGCCCGATAGCGCCGGAAGCCCGCCACCGCAGCACCACCAGCCAAAAGTAATGCCCACCAGTAGCCGCTGAGAAAACTGCTCATGGCGATGAGCATTTTGGTCATGGCCGGCAACTCGATTTTGGTGTTGTCGAAGAGCGTCATGAACTTCGGCAGCATGACCGTCATGAAGAATATGACCAGCGCTCCACCGACGACGCAGACCACGGCCGGATAAATCATGGCCGACTTGAACTTCGACTGAACCTCGGCAAACCGATCAAAATGGGCTGCCTGCCGCCGCAAAACCTCTTCGAGCGCGCCGGACTGCTCACCGGCCCGAACCATGTTGATGACCAGATCCGGGAAGATGTGGTTCTGGCGAGCCATGGCATCAGAGAGACTGCGACCCTCGGTCACATCCTGCTTCAGCTGGCGACTGGCCTCACCGGGAATCCCCTTAGAGGACAGGCTTTCCATGCTGCGCAGGGCCATCGTGAGAGGCATTCCCGCACGAAGCAAATTGGCCAACTGGAGCGTGTACATGGCCAACTCCTTGAGTCCGGGCTTTTTGGGGCCCCGTGCGAACAGCCGGCTTAATCCTGCCTGGGAGCCCTCGACGGCCGCGGCCCGAGCTGCGGGTGAACCGGCCGACGACGAAGACGAAGACTTCGCCGGCTTGGTCGAACCCTTTGCTTGAACCACGGAAACTGGGATAACTCCCAACCGTTCGACCTGCACGACGGCAGCCGCACGGTCCCCCGCTTCGAGGACTCCTTCGACGACTTCACCCGAACGCCGCCGTGCCTTGTAGTTGAATTGCGCCATGTCGCGTGCCGTTTGGATAACCGGCGCGCGCCGAAAGTTCCATCTCCCCGATGCAGAGGCTTCAGCTGACCGCCAAGAGAGAGACCCGTTGTCCCTCGGAGTTGCGGCTAATTCCCTGACCGCGCGGGTCCACCTGCAAGGCGCCATCCACCCAGAAGGCATACTGGTGGTGGCCATGGCGGATGCTCACTGAAGCCTGCCAAGACCCATCAAAGGCTTGAGCCATTGGATTGGAATCCGGGTTCCAAGCGTTGAATTCTCCCACGACCGCCACTTTTTGAGCCTGGGGAGCCAGGCAGATGAAGTGGACCGGGACCAGCGCCTTGGAACCAAGGGATCGCGGGGGGCCTGGGGGACGGGAAGCCGAGTTCATGAATTCGAGAAAGCGTCTTGGGCGGCACTCAGTCTTACTCTTTAACTCTGCGTGCCATCCGAGAACCGGCTAAGAAAACCATTTGTAAACCTGGGGCAAGTGGATTTCGCAACAATCCGTCGATTCCTCAAATTCACCGCCCTGCAGACGGGTTGCAGATTCAACCATTTCCGGAGAGTCTCACTGGCAGTGCTGGGCACTTGGATTAATGCCGTTGCCGGGGTTGGGGCCCTCCTATGGGCTCGACGCTCCCTAGGCAAAGACAATCAACCTCCCGACTTGGGGCGATTCCGCTGGGGGGCCGCTGGCTTGGCGGCGCTCATCGGCGGGACCGGGATTCTCCATACCCTTCCCACCCCAATGTCCGGCGCGATCCGATATTTGGGCATTGCGCTGGTCGGCCTCGTGTTAGGCAACCTCACCGGCCGAATTTTGCGCCTTCAGCGGGTTCTAGACGCCTGGGGACGCACCCTTTCGAGCCATCTGCCCATCCCTAATGGAAAGCCCACCGATGTGCCAGGCGCGCTGTCCATCGGGGCTCTTTTAGCGCTCAACCCATTGCTCATTCCCGCCGCAGTCCAGGACGGACTGGAACATCGGTGGGTCGGACTGGCCTTGAAGGCCGCCTTGGACGCGGTAGCGCTCTACACGTGGGTTCGGAGCCTGTCCCCAATACGATGGAGCCTGTCCCTTCTGATGCTGGGGGTGATCCTCGTCTGGCAGGCTTGCTGGACGGCGGGCGCGGCTGCCTTGGCCAGTTGGCTCCAAGCTCAGGGCGTTTCCAATGGGCTCATGACGGCTTGCAGCCTGCTGATTCTTTGCAGCGCCCCAGCCATCGCCGGTGTGCGTCGAGCCGCTCTAGCCAATTTGTTACCGACGCTGGTCTGGATTCCGGCCCTGACATTTTGGCTCCGTGGCGGTTGATCGTTGCGGAAAGACACCCATGGCCGCCCTTCCCTCGGTCGCATTCGATCTTTAAGCTTCAGGCCATGATTCCGAGGTTGAAGTTCCTTCCCAGTTGGGCGGCGCTGTGGTCGGCGCTCTGGGCGCTACCCCTCTTGGCGCAAGTTCCAATCCCTCCGACCCAGTTGGCCAAACTGCCACCTGCCCTGAAACGACCGGTGGACTTCAAAACGGAGGTTTATCCGCTGTTCAAAGCGGCCTGTTTCAAGTGCCACGGCCCCGATAAGCAAAAAGGGAAATACCGCATGGATACCCGGGAAGGCGCTTTCAAGGTGACCGACGACCACGGCCCCGCTATCCAGGCCAGAGACAGTACCAAGAGTGCGATCATCCTCATGGCCGCTGGGTTGATCGATGAAATGCTCATGCCTCCACCCGGAGGCAAGCCCGGTGAAAGCGACCCGCTCACCGCTGAACAAATCGGCCTGCTTCGAGCGTGGATCGATCAAGGAGCCGTTTGGCCCGATGGACCCATCGCCGAGGTCGTCCAGTCGGTTCGCTTCCAGCCGGACATTCAGAAACTCTTGGCCGCTTCCTGTGCCAAATGCCATTCCGGAGCAACCGCCGAGGGCGGGTTCTCGGTGGATTCACTCGAAGGGTTGCTCACCGGAGGGAAGTCCTACGGTCGGGTCGTTGTGCCAGGCGACCTCCGCAAGTCGTCACTCCTGACCATCCTCGCCGGAAAGGATGAAGACATTCCCAAGCCAGAAGCCCACCGGGTTTCCGAGAAGTCTCTCAAACAGGTGGAGGAGTGGATTCGGCAGGGTGCGAAGTAGCGCTGCGGTCGGCGCGGACATACTGCAGGAAGCGCTCATTACCCACCGTCTTCACACGAACCAAGCGGAAGCGCACCGCATCGGCCAGGCAGGCCGCCAAGGGGCCGTCTGCGATCGTGGGTGCAGCCTGTCCCCCAAAGATCCGGGGAACCCAGGTAAGTCGGATCTCATCGACACAGTCCGCGGCCAAAAGAGTGGCATTCACCCGTCCCCCGCCTTCCGCAACCAAGCGACGGATCCCGTGGCGCCCGGCCAACCAGGCCAAGGCGGCCGGAAAATCGACCTGACTTCCGGGCGAACTCCAAACCTCAGCTTCGAGATCACGCAATCGTTGCAGATTTGGTTTCGAAGCGTTTCCAGCGCTGAAAATCACGATTGGGGCCCCGGGACGCTTCCATAATTCTGCCTCAGAGGACAGAGATCCGGAGCCACTCACCACCACTCGGACGGGCTCTGGAGCCAACCCCGCTCGCCGCCGGGTCGCCTTATGTTCCGAGGAGCCTGTCCCCAAAGTGGCTCCGGTTTCTTCGACGGTTCGCGCTCCACACAGAAGGGCGTCGGCAGTAGCTCTCAGGGCATAGAGGGCCTTTTTGTCATGTGGGCTGCCAAAAGTGGTCACCTCGCGGCCAGCGGTAGCCACCTTGCCATCGGCCGTCATGGCCATGTTGATGACGACGTACGGTCGCCGCCCGGCTTCCGGTATTCCGGCAAGCGGTTCAGTGGAGGAACATGGCGTCGCCATAACTAAAGAATCGATATTGCTCTCGAATTGCCTCCGCGTACGCCGATTGAACGCGTTCACGCCCCCCAAGCCCCCCCGGATCGGCAAAGGCGCTGACCAACATCAGCAAGGTGCTTCGAGGTAGATGGAAGTTCGTCAGGAGCCCGTTGACTATGCGGAACCGATAGGGAGGGTGAATGAAAATGCGAGTTCGACCGGTGCACGGTTGGATGGGGCCTTCGGTCTGGGCGGCTACGGTCTCCAAAACGCGCATGCTGGTAGTCCCCACGGCGATGACACGCCTCCCCGATGCTTGAGCGTCATTGAGAGATTGAGCAGTCTCACTGCCCAAAATATACCGTTCTTCGTGCATGGTGTGCTCGGACAGCGACTCTGCCTTAACCGGAAGGAAGGTTCCGGCCCCGACGTGCAAGGTCACGTAGCACAGACGAACCCCCTTGGCCTCCAGAGAACGCAAAATCTGGTCCGTAAAATGCAGACCGGCCGTCGGTGCGGCCACCGACCCCGCAGTACAACCATAGACGGTCTGATACCGGACAGCATCTTGCTCACTAGCGCCCTGTTCGCCCCGCTCAATGTAAGGAGGCAATGGAATTTGACCGATTTTGGGGAGACGTTCCCAGAAAAATTCCGGTTGCTCCCACCGTACCAGAATGTGCCCGTCCGGATTCTTATCAATGACCTCGCACACCAGTTGGTCCGTCCCGGGTTCACCGAATTGCAGGCGCATGCCCGGTCGGACTCGTTTTCCGGGACGGACCATGGACCACCAAAAGCCCGCTTCAGTCTCCTCGAGCAACAACAATTCCACGCGACCTGGCGACTCGAGTTTCCGCCCCTGTAAACGAGCGGGAATAACCCGAGAATCATTCATCACCAAAACATCGCCTTCCCTTAAAAGGCTAACGATATCGGAAAACTTCTGATGCACGTGCCCCCCGGAATGACGGTCCAAAACCATCAGTCGAGACCCGTCCCGCTCCGCAGGTGGAGATTGGGCAATGCGATCAGACGGCAGGTCGAAATCAAAATCCGCTACACGCACACAGGGAGGAAAAGGGAAACAACCCTGAATGTCGATCTGAACATGACTTAAATGTTAACGGTATTCATTGGCTTTTCAGACTAAAATTTAATTGTGCACAACTTGTTCATAACAGTTAGTAAGAAAAAGCAACGAGTTAGTTGCAAAAAGGGAGGCATTTGCTGTAAGAAGTAGCCGTTCAAAGGAATCAGTGCTTTCTGGTGCTTCTGGACGAGGGCTAATCCCTCACACGCTCAAATGACCGCCGCAGGTGAAATCACAGAAATCGGAGCCGGTATGACTGGAGCCATTCCAGCATCCCAGCGACCCCGTTTCACCTGGCGCTACGACCACAAGCTCGATTCGCAAGGCCGGGTTCCATTGCCGGCCAAGTGGCGACCCGAAGATCCCTCCAGCCTGTCCCTCATGGCGGTGATGATCCGACACCCGTCGGAGGCAGAATTCGTGATGGTGCTGCCCGTCGAACAATTCGAGCGCTTCAGCAACCCCATCTGCCAAGGCGACTTCACCGACCCGCTGAGACTGGCCGAGAGACACGACTATGTGGATCGGATCATCGAGCTAGAACTCGATAGCGCCGGGCGGATTTGTTTGCCCAAAGAAATGCGCGGAGCCGCAGGCCTGACCGATGACGTTCTTTTCGTCGGATGCATCGATCGATTCGAGTTGTGGAACCCTGAAGCCTATCAGACGGCCCGCCTCTCGGAACGGCTCATCAAAAAGGTCCAGAATCCCCAAAAGACATGAAGCTGTTGGCACTGCTCAACCCGCGCTCTTGGTTTTCTTCGGGCCAACGCGGCCCCCTCTCTTCCCTTCAACAAACCTCTAGCTTGGGGGGCGTCCCACTCGGTTCCGTCAAAGCACTACCCGAGACACTCGTGCGCCGCTTTTTCTCCTTTGAGAATCATCGAACACCGAACCGAAACCTCATTCAGGGAGAGCTCCAACTGCCTGCGGTGACACCCATGCGCAACGATCTCGTCGAGGATGACGTAGAACTCGTGCGCCGCCGCCGGGAAACCCGACTCCTGCACGAAACTCGACCACCGGGAGCCGGTGGAACCCACGATCCCGAATTGGCCGTCAACCGCCTGCGGAACCGCTCATCGGTAACCAGCCGCTTGGTCGCGCGGGACTGAATGCTTGATGCCTCGTGCCCTCATTTTCACATCAACCCGTTCTACTGACCGAAGTAGTGAGCGCACTCCAACCCAAAGCACGCGGACGATACCTGGATGGCACCCTGGGTGGTGGTGGTCACTCTGCGGCGATTCTGGAGGCCAGCTCACCGGATGGATTTCTCTACGGTTGCGACCGGGACACCGAGGCCCTCTGCGCCGCCCGTGAACGACTCAAGCCCTACAGCGAGCGGCTAGAGACCCATCAGTGCAATTTCACCGAGGCAGACCAGTGGATCGCCCCCCGATCGCTCGACGGAATTCTGCTCGATCTCGGCGTCAGCTCCCACCAACTCGACACGCCCGAGCGCGGGTTCTCCTTCCAGAAGGATGGACCACTGGACATGCGCATGGATCAAAGCGGAGCGGGCCCCACCGCGGCCGACCTCGTCAACACGCTCCCAGCCAGCGAATTGGCGGATCATTTTTGGAAACTGGGCGATGAACGTCATTCCCGAAAAATTGCCCGCGCGATCGAGACTGAGCGCCGTAATCGCCCCTTCACCACCACCGGCCAGTTAGCTCAATTCATCGAGCGAATCTGTCCCCGGCGGGGAGCTCCCACACACCCAGCCACCCGCTGCTTTCAGGCATTACGAATTGCCACCAATGACGAGTTGACCGCGGTCCAGACTGGCTTGAACCGCGCGTTCCAACTCTTGGCCCCCGGCGGCCGATTGGCGGTGATCAGCTTCCAATCGCTAGAAGACCGCTTGGTCAAGGAGTTCATGCGGCGCGAGGCCCGGGACTATGACTTTGAAGGCCCTGAGGATCATCCGGATTTCCGGCACCCGCGGCGTCCCCGTGGCCGGGAATTGGCCCGAAAAGGAATCGCGGCTTCAGAATCAGAACTAAGCACTAACCCCCGGGCCCGCAGTGCGCGACTGCGGGTTCTGGAGCGACTTCCGGAACCATGAGTACAAAAAAACGTTCCGAAATCCGACTCGGCACGATCGTGCGAGCGCTCCTGGGTTCCGCACTCATCGGGACACTAGGGTTCTTGTGGATTCTCCAAAGCCGTGCCCATCAGCGGCTTCAAGACCAGATCAGCCAGATCCGCACCCAATGCACAGCGCTCGAGCGATCTATCGGGCGGGACCAGCAGGAAATCGAAAAACTCCTCCCCCGACCCGCGCTCATCCGCCGTATTCAGGAGCTCCGACTGGGATTGACCAACATCGCCTACCGCCAGGTCATCCACGTGACCAACCAGTCTCTGGGCAGCGCCCCCAATTCGGAACTCACCCGCAACAACACCCATCCCACCGCTCCTGCGCCCCCTTTGGCTGTAGCCATCCCCCGCTGAATCCACCGCATGAACACCCCGTCCACCCCCGACAAGACATTGACCGGACTGACCGTCCTGTTCTGTGTCGTGTTCATCGGGTTGGCTGGGAGATTGGTGTACATTCAGGGATTCCGTCCCGATTCCCCCCGCTACACATTGGGCGCCTCCCCAGCCCGCACCACGTACGTTCCGGCACCCCGTGGTGAACTCCTCGATCGTCGCGGCGAACGCCTGACCTATTCACAGTTCACGTACAACCTCCGCGCCAATCCAGTGGTGATTAGCAATCAAGCCGCACACTTGGCGGCCCTGCTCTCACCGCTGCTGTCCATTCCGGCGACGGTCCTGGAAGATCGCCTCAGGATTCGACCCGAACTGCGCTGGAAACCCGATGCCAGCACCAACTCCGCCGGTCTGGTCGCTACCCAATGGGTGCAAGTGCTGCACACCAACCAAAGTGTTCTGGTGGCCTCCAACCTATCCTTTGTGGACTGGACCCGGGTCCACACCAATTTGAAGGTGTTCCGATCCCCGGAGGAACGCCTACTGATGGCAGCTTCGAGCGCGGTGGCTCGCCGACGAACCAACAGTGCTCCCATCGCCTGGTGGGATTTGCCGAGGCGATATCGCTTTCGTAAAGAGATCGCCCGGGACAACCGGGAAATCAATCTGGCCATGAAGCGGATCCAACCCCAATTGAGGGAGGTTCGCGAAAACGGAATCACCGCCGAAATCATGGAGCGTCGCGTGATGCCGCACGGCGAACTCGCATTACCCGTTCTGGGAACCACAACCAACGGGTTGATCCCGATCGTAGAATACCGGACAGCCACCAACCGCATTCGCGTCCGCACCCGAGAATTGCCGCCCGAGATCCATGGCGCCGACGGTATTGAGCGGCAGTTCAACGACGAGCTCCAGGGGGTTGCTGGTCAGGCGATTATCCGACGAGGCAAAGGCCGTGAATTGGCTGGCACCCGAGAACTGGACCTCGTGGCGCAACCCGGCGCGAATGTCCGGCTGACCATCGACGCCAATCTCCAATACGTTGCAGAGAACGCATTGCGCCAAGGCATGGCCAAGCTGAAGCCCAACTGGATGTCAGCCATCCTGGTCCGCCCATCGACCGGTGAGATTCTGGCCCTGGCCAACGCCACGGATCCAGACTACTCACCAGCCCGACAACCCGGTTCACCAATACAGCCTAGCGGCCCGCGCAAACCGCAGCATCGCAACCACGCAGTGTCTGAGTTGGTCGAGCCTGGATCTACTTTCAAGCTGGTCACCTACTCGGCCGCCCTAGAATCACTTCCAGGACGCAACCTCTCCCCAAGTTCTCTTATCGACTGCGAGGGCGGATCTTGGCGCCCCCCTGCCGGACGCAGAAAGCCCATCGCCGATGCGCGTGGTCACAAGCTGCACACGGTCACCTTGGAAGAAGCCTTCGCCGCATCCTCCAACGTGGGTGCAGCCAAGCTCGGGTACGCCCTTTGGGATTCTGCTGCTCCGCCGCGAGCCACTGCGTTGGTCAAGTACGCCGAGGCCTACGGATTCACCCGACGGACCGGCATCCTCTGCGGAGGAGAGCCCAACACGCGAATCCCGGCTTGGGACGGCCTAGGCACTCAGCTCATCCTTTCTTACGGCTACGGTATTTACGCGACGCCGCTCCAGATCACCATGGCCTACGCCGCCGTGGCCAACGACGGCATCCTCATGGAACCCATGCTGGTGAAGTCCGTGGAGAGCCCCTCGGGCAGCGTCATTCGCAATCTGGCCCCGCGTCAGGTCGGCAGAGTGGTACGCTCCGACACGGCCAAACAACTGGTGCAACTCCTGACAGCAGTAGTGAGTTCCAAAGGCACGGGTAAGGATGCCGCTCTCAGTGAGTATACCGTCGCCGGCAAGACTGGCACGGCCAACAAGATGACCCAGGCCCACATGGCTGCCGGCGTCACCGCCCATTTCAGCACCTTTGTTGGATTCCTCCCCGCTGAGAACCCTCAGATCTGCCTGCTGGTATGCGCCGACGAACCCACTGGGTCGGACGGTCGGGCCGCCTATGGAGCCGCCTGTGTGCCGGTCTTCAAAGAGATCTCCCGCGAGGCCGCAAGCTATCTGACAATCCCTCCCTCACCCGTCTTGGTCGCTCATGAAGCGGCGACCGATCGCCCCGCCCTCCCGCGTCACTGACCATGCTGACCGCTGAACTCATGCTCCAGACTGCGCCTGCGTCTTTGACGGCAGAGGCGACTCTTGCAGCGTGTCGACCGAGGCACCCGGCCCTCGGCACCAGCGAGCCGACGCGGTTCCGCCGATCCAGCCCCTCCCGCAAGGTCGCCTCGCCAGAGCCCCTTTCTCAACCGGTCTCGACCTCCCTCCGAGACCACCCCCTGCAACGTCTGGATTTGTGCAGGATTGCCCGTCACGGACGCGTCTCAGCGGCCACCGCCTCGTTCGTCCACGCCCTGCTCAGCGGGGCGGGGCGTCGTTCGGCCCTGCTCACTCCAGAAGGGGGGCTTATGGCGGGTCGACTCTTCCCTCATCGACCCAAGATCAGCGAGGCCTTTGAGTGGGAACGCCTCTTGGCGACCCATGTCCGATCGGGTGGAGACTGCCTGATCATTGAAGAAGACTCCGAAATTCGAGAGCTTCTCGCCGGCATTTCACCCCGGTCGCACCTCCAACCACCGACGTCTCCACGTGCCTGGATCCAGGCACAGGCGCTGCATTGGCGCGGCAGCCGCCTGCAGGTGTTTTCCCAAGACGGCACCCCTCGGACCGCACACCTACCACTCGTCGGCGGATCGAACCTCCTGGC
This sequence comes from Verrucomicrobiota bacterium, assembly GCA_039796015.1. Classification (GTDB taxonomy): domain Bacteria; phylum Verrucomicrobiota; class Verrucomicrobiia; order Limisphaerales; family UBA9464; genus SXXZ01. The sequence goes on along the minus strand of JBDKKQ010000028.1, from coordinate 32,175 downwards.
CCTTGATCTGGCACTCAACCGGGTCATCCACGCGGGCTGCTGCCCAACACGAACCCTCGCCACGCTCCCCTCTCTGGATCCCCCGACCGGGCTTCTCGAACCCGTCCATGCCGGACAACCGTATGGCGTCTTCGTGGACCGAGCCTCCTGCGCCGCCGACCTGGCTGAACTCCTGGCCGAGGCACGCACCCTGTCAGGTCGTCGCATTGTGCTCGTGACCGGCATTCACGGCAATTCAACCCCTGAAGAGCGACAAGCCTTGGGGGCGGCGGCGGCAGCGGCTGACGAAGTGGTCTTCACCAGCGACAATCCACGTCATGTGCCGGTGGACTCCATCCTGAGAGATCTCCAAGCAGGTCTGGGTGGTGGAGCCCTCGAAGAACCCGACCGTCACGCCGCCATCGCGACCGCTGTCCGCCGAGCCAAATCCGACGATCTCGTGCTCATCGCAGGCAAGGGAAGCCGCCCCCTCCAGGAAATTGGTAGCGCTGTCATACCCTGGGACGATCGGTTGCATGCTCGAGATGCATTGGCTGGGCGAGGCTGGGTGGGAGATTCACTATGACACCCCTACCAAAACCTCATCTTCTCGGTGTTTTAGCCGGCCTCTTTCTGGCCTCGGGACTGATCGTTTCTACAACACTCCTCACTCGGACCTGGCTCAAAGTGGCCGACGCCGAATCGATATCCGTCACCGGATCGGCCCGTCGTAACGTGAGTTCGGACTTGGTCATCTGGCGTGGTTCTCTCACCGTCGAAAGCCCCACGCTTCTGGCCTCGCAAGCAGTCCTCGGTCAACAGGAGAGCATCACACGCAAGTTTCTCACTGCCCAGGGCGTCACCAACGCCCAGTTCCATCCGGTCGCCATCCAGCGCATCCAGGTCCGCTCCAGCAAACAAACCAGCGAGGCTGACAGCGAGACCGGGAGTCCCACGGTCCGATTCCGCCTCAGCCGCACCATCGAAGTGCGCTCCGGTGACATCGACGCCGTCCTGAGCATGGATGCCAAGACCTCTGAACTGGTCAATCAGGGCATCGAATTCGCTTCCTCCTCCCCGGAATTTATTTGGACCAAAGCCGGTGAGGCCAAAATTGAAATGCTGGCCGATGCAGCCCGCGATGCCCGCGCCCGAGCCGAGCAAATCGTCTCCCAAGGCGGACGATCCATCGCCCGGATGCGCTCAGCCAAGATGGGCGTCTTCCAAGTGACCCCACTGTATTCGACCCAGAACACCTGGGACGGAATGAACGACAACACCTCCCGGGAAAAAACGGTCACCGCCGTGGTGAATGCAAGCTACGCACTGCAATAATGGAACCGGTGACACTCCAATTCATCGCTGAAGCATCCCAGGGGACCTTTCACCCTGAAGAGGCTGGCTGTGTCCGAGTTTCCGGGGTTTGCACCGACTCGCGTCGCCTTCGGGCTGGCAACGTGTTCCTGGCCCTGTGCGGCGAACGATTTGACGGGCACGATTTCCTCAAAGATCCCGAACTCGAAAAAGCCTCAGCGGTCGTAGTCTCTCAGGCTCGTCTCTCTGACGTTCCACCAGGAATGCCGGCCGTCAGCGTGCGAGATACTCGCGAAGCCCTGGGACTCATCGCCGCGGCCCACCGCAAGCAGTTCTCACTGCCCGTGTTCTGCGTGGCGGGATCCAACGGCAAGACGACCACCAAGGAACTGCTAGCAGCCCTGCTCCAAACAACGTTTCCCACCCTCCGATCCCAGGCCAGCTTTAACAATGACGTTGGCGTGCCCTTGAGCCTTCTCGAGTTGGATGGGTCGCATCGGGCGGCGGTCCTAGAGGCGGGCACTAATCATCCTGGCGAACTGGCTCCGTTGGTGCGTCTGATCGACCCTCGCTACGGTGTGGTGCCGCAAATCGGGCGCGAACACTTGGAGCACTTCGGTGACATCGATGGAGTCATCGCCGAAGAGAGCGCCCTCGGCGAGGGCTTACCCGCCGACGGCGTCCTATTTCTGAACGGGGACTGCAACGCAGCCCGAACGCTGGCCTCTCGCACTTCGGCCCGAGTGGTGCGCACCGGATTCGATGCCGGGAACGATTGGCAGGCCCGAATACTGGGCAACGACTGGAACTCGACCCGCTTCGAGGTCACCGCCCCGGAGCCAGGCTGGTGCGGCGTGTTCGAAATCGCGGTCCCCGGCCGGCACATGGTCTCCAATGCCATTTTAGCCCTAGCGGCCGCCGCCGAACTGCGGGTCCAACCCGAAGCGGCGCGGAAAGCCTTGTCGCAGTTTTCCGGAGCTAAACAACGTCTCCAATGGTCGGAGCAGCGAGGGATCCGTTGGTTAGACGACACCTACAACGCCAACACCGACTCAACATTAGCCTCGCTCCAGACCCTCTCCGAACTGCCCTGCACCGGACGTCGGGTGGCCGTGCTCGGTGACATGGCCGAACTCGGCGATCACACCGCTGAGGCTCACCGGGAGGTCGGAGCCGCCGCCTATCGTCTGGGTATAGATTTGCTGGTCTGCATCGGCCACTCAGCTGCCCACACCGCCAACGGTGCCAGCGGCATGCCTCAGGTCCTGGTATTTCCCGACGTAGAACGGGCCATCCTTGCGCTCCGCCCCCTCCTCCAACCGGGAGACTGTGTCTTGGCCAAGGCGTCTCGCAGCAGCCGTCTGGAACGGCTTTTCGAGGCGCTCAAAGTCGAAAGCATCGAAAACCACTAACCCGGCATGCTCTACAAGCTCTCAGAATTGTTCCCAGTGGTTCCCTGGACGGTGTTCAAGTACGTCACCTTCCGTAGCGCGGGCGCGGCCATCACGGCTCTGCTGCTGAGTTGGATCCTCGGCCCACGGGTGATCGAAGGGCTTCGGAACCTCAAGTTCCGTCAAGACTACCAGCCCAAGGATGTCCGCAATCCCAGTGATGCCACGGCAGCGGCGGCTGACTTAGCCAAACGAGGAACACCCACCATGGGTGGTGTTTTAATCCTGCTGGTCTTGGATATCTCCGTATTCCTCTGGGCCCGACCCAATACACTGGTGCTGCTGACCATGCTTTCGTTGATGGTATTGGCTTTTTTAGGGTTTTACGATGATTGGCTGAAGGTCTCGCGGCAGAATGCTGCGGGTGCCCAATCCCGGGTAAAGTGGGTCGTGCAAATCGTGCTCGCTCTGGTGGTCGGAGTCTATCTGTGGCAACTCCCCTCCACCCGCACCCTAGTGGCCGACATCCAAATCCCATTCTTCAAAGACCCCATTCTCCGTTCCGTCCCCTGGATAGGCATCCCGCTGGTGGCACTGACCATCATTGGTAGTTCCAACGCAGTGAACCTGACCGATGGCATGGATGGGTTGGCCATTGGCTGCACCCTCATCGTAGCCATGACCATGCTGATCCTGACCTACCTGTCCGACAACGTGAAGCTGGCTACCTACCTCCAAATTCCGCACGTTCGGGGCGCTAGCGAACTGACGGTGGTTTGCGCGGCCTTCATCGGTGCTTCTTTGGGTTTCCTGTGGTTTAACTGTCATCCCGCCGAGGTCTTCATGGGCGACACCGGATCGCTGGCCCTGGGCGGCGCACTCGGAATCATGGCCGTCCTGATTCACCAACCGCTCGTCCTCCTCATCGCCGGCGGAGTTTTTGTGGCCGAAGCGCTCAGCGTGATGCTGCAAGTGGGTTGGTTCAAATACACACGCCACAAGTACGGGGAGGGCCGACGCATCTTCCGGATGGCCCCTCTCCACCACCATTTTCAGAAGCAGGGATGGAAAGAATCGAAGATCGTCACTCGCTTCTACATCGCAGGAATCCTGTGCGCTGTGTTGGCGCTGAGCACCCTCAAGATCCGATGAGTGTCTACACCTCAACCTACGCCCACACCGGTCTTTTCAGCCCCACCGGATCAGCGATCTTCATCTCGAACCGGATGTTCCTTGATCACCCCGGTTTCGGTTGTTTAATTGAGATCTCATTAGCGGTGCACGGCGCTCTCAACAGGTCCCGATCCCGCATTGCCGCGGTGATCCGTGCAAACCCAGACTCATCCACTATCCCGACAGACGCACCCACAAGTCTGGGCCAACCTGAATCTTTTCCCAATTGCGGACGCGGTGGTCTTCACCGTTTCCCGGTCCTCTCAATCAGGACCGCACTCACTTTCGTGTCGACCCGGGTGGAGGACCCGGTTCGGTACGGATCCGACAAAACCCAATCCTCGACCCACGACGCACCGTCTATCCGCCTAACCCCATGAGCACCCCCAATTCCCCGCTGCTGCCTGGCTCCAAACTGGAACAGGCCGCCAAGAGCAAATCCACCTTCAGCATCGCCGCCTTCATTTTCAGCGCCCATGTGGCGGTGTTCCTGGTGGTTCTGCTCAACGGCTGCAACAAAGAGAGTACCACCACCAGCACGGAGCCTCCTGCGGCCACCAACCAGACGGATATAGCCGTGCAACCCGGAACCGGGGCTATCGACACCAACGCTCCCATTCAGCCCCACGGTCTCGACACCAACACGGTCGCCACTCCTCCGGGGGGTGCCGTCACTTTCCCGGGTAACCTTGCAGTCACCACTAACCCGCCGGCACAACCCTTCGCGCCCCCGGAACTCGGCACCGTCGCCCCGGGCAGTTCCACGACCCACGAGAGCACGGGTGTTGGCTCCGAGTACAAGATCAAGAGCGGCGACATCGCCTATAATATCGCCAAGACCCACGGAGTCTCCCTCAAGGCCCTCAAGGATGCCAACCCGAGTGTCGATCTGGGCAAGCTGAAGGTGGGCCAGACGATCCAAATTCCTGCTGCTGGCGCCTCCGCCTCGGCTGCCTCGGCCGCCGCCACCCCTGCGGCAAAAGCGATCTCGACCCACGAACCCGAAACGGCGGGCGCAACCACGTCGTATACGGTCAAAGGAGGCGACACCCTCAGCAAAATCGCCAAGAAGCAAGGAACCACCGCTAAAGCAATCCGTACCGCCAACGGATTGACTGGCGACAAAATTAACGTCGGTCAGAAACTCAAGATCCCCGGCAAGGGTGCGGCTGCTGAACCGGCCGAGCCGTCTGCAAAGACCCTAACCGTGCCCGAGCCCGCCGCGACCTTTCCGGCAACCCCGCCGACGCCCGGCACGGGCCGCTAAATCGGCCCACCGAAGGGACGTCCGGCCCGCTGCCGGACGTCCAGACGGCTCATAATCTTCTTCTGCCATGCGTTCCACCTCCATCCTACTGCTGCTGACGGTCAGCCTCCTGCTGGCCTTGAGTTTCACCATGCTCGCCAGTGCCGTGATGATGGAGTCGAAGTTCTCCAGTTTCGTCACCGTGCAGGCCGTGGCGATCATCGCCGGGGCAGCGTTGATGTGCATTCTCTGGCGGAGCGATTACCGCATTTGGTTCAAGCTTCACTGGTGGTTCTACGCCGCCGCCATCGTGACCTTGGCGATGGTTCTCTCACCGGCGGGCACCTACCGCAATGGCGCCCAGCGCTGGATTTTCGGCATGCAACCGGCGGAGTTCGCTAAAATCCCATTACTGCTAACCCTGTCGGCCTGGGGCGCACGCTTCGGATCCCGCATGCGCTTTGGCGGCACGGTTTCCACCCTCGTTTGGGGCTTGGTTCTGCCGGGACTGGTCATCGTGCCATTCCTCGGATTGCTGTACAAACAACCGGACCGCGGAACCATGATTCTCTTCGGCATGGTCACAGTGGTTGTGCTTCTGCTCAGCGGTATGCGCAAGCGATACGCCATCATTCCGACCCTCCTCGGGGCCGGACTGGCCTTCCACTTCTACAATTCCAGCAAGATGGTCCGGGACCGGATGGATGCGTTTCTGCATCCGGAATTCTTCCCTCAGACCACGGGTTCCCAAGCTCTCAAGTCGTTGGCGGCCTTACGGGAGGGCGGTTTGGAAGGAGTCGGGCTGGGATCCGGAGTAATTAAACTAACCATCCCAGAACAGCACACCGATTTCATCCTCCCGGTCATCGGTGAGGAGTTGGGTCTTTTCTTCACGCTGGGCGTGCTCGTTGCCTTCGTCGTCATCCTGCTCTGCTCGGCGAGGATCGCCTCACGGGCAGCAGACGTTGAAGGACGACTGCTGGCCGGCGGCATCGGTTTCCTCATTGCCTGCCAGGCGATGATCAATATCGCAGTGGTGACCAACTCCATGATCAACAAGGGAATGCCACTACCCTTCGTCAGCCGCGGAGGTTCCAGCGCAGTCAGCATGCTAGCCCTCGTAGGACTCCTACTCTCGATCGCCCGCCGCGCACCGGAGACGTCTCAGGCACCTCGCCCCAGCGGAAATAATCCATTCGAAATCTCAGAACTGGAAAGCCTGCCAACCCAATGAGATCCAACCCTGGCTCCAATACCCACGTGGCCAATACCCACGTGGCCAATACCCACGTCGCCAATACCCACGTCGCCATCGCCTGCGGGGGAACCGGTGGACACCTGTTTCCGGGTCTGGCCGTCGGCAGGGAACTCGGGGCTCGCGGGGCCCAAGTCACGCTGCTGATTTCGCCTAAGGAGGTCGATCAGGCGGCCGTCCGGGGGTTAACCGGCCTCCAGGTAGCGACACTGCCCGCGGTGGGCCTTCAGGGCCGCAACTACGGAGCATTTCTTTTGGGATTCGCCCGCGCTTGGCAATCTGCCCGGCGACAATTCTCCAACCGCACACTTTTCCAGCGACCGCCGGACGCCATCTTAGGAATGGGTGGTTTCACGGCCGCACCACCGATGCTGGCAGGGCGTCAATTGGGCGCAGCGACCTTCCTTCATGAATCCAATACCATCCCCGGACGGGCCAACCGGTTGATGGCCCCTTGGACGCGCGAGGCCTTCACCGGATTTGACGAGACTGTCGCCCGCCTCGGGCCTACCCGCGTGACCCATACGGGCACTCCCGTCCGCGAGAACATCTCTCAGTTGCGCCACCATCGCGACTCTCGGTCGGCCAAGGTGTGCCTCGATCTTGACCCAGACAAACCGGTACTTCTCATCACCGGCGGTAGTCAGGGAGCCCGCGGCCTCAATCAGTGGGTTTGCGCCGCCCTGCCGGGTTTGGCAACAGCAGCTCCTGACCTCCAATTCATTCACCTCTCGGGGACTCCAGACCTGGCAACCGTTGCAGCGGCCCATCACCCGCTGGGTCTGCGATCGATGGTTCGCCCGTTCCTCCAAGAAATGCACTTAGCCCTGGCCGCGGCCGACGCTGTGATTAGTCGGGCCGGAGCTTCATCGCTGGCCGAGTTGGCGGCCCTGCGAATTCCCTCGATCCTGATCCCGTTACCGACAGCCCAAGACAATCATCAGTTCCACAATGCCGACGCGTTGGCCCGATGTGGTGCGGCCGTGTTGCTTTCCCAATCCAACCCCGATCCGGAGCGACTCCAATCGGAGGTCCTGACCCTGCTCCGCAACACCGCCCTGCGAACCTCCATGCAGCGGGCTTTGGTCGAGATCGATCGCCCAGAGGCGGCCTCGTTCATCGCCGAGAGCATTCTCGAACACCTTCGACAACCCTTCACCCAAGCCGTCCGCAGGACCACCGCCTCGCGCCCCCTGCCTCAGGCCCATCGCTGGATTCCCTTCAAGGAGGCCGCATGAGCGCACCGCTCCGACTCAGCCAAGAACCCGCCGGTCCGACCATTGAAGCGGCCGCCGCGCATGCCGAGGACATTTCCAACACCTTCCGCGACCTGCAGATTGTGTTGCCGCCTGACACCCTCGTCCGGCGCGATGAACCGCTCGCCCGACGCACGACCCTTCGGGTGGGTGGCCCCGCAGATTTATTCGTCGAACCGAGCTCAGACAACGCTCTGGCGAGCACGCTCGAGATCGCCCACTTGCGCGGCATCCCCGTGTTACTGCTAGGCCGTGGTTCCAATCTTTTAGTCCGCGACGGAGGCATCCGGGGAATTGTCCTGTCTTTAGCCCACCCCCACTTCTCGCGCATCGAACTGGAAGGTCAACGGATCACCGCCGGCGCTGGAGCCCGACTCAAAAACATCGCACACGAAGCCCGACGTGCCGGACTCGGTGGCGTGGAGTTTTTCGAAGGCATCCCCGGCTGCCTGGGCGGTGCCCTGAGGATGAACGCGGGCGCCATGGGAGCTTGGACCTTCGACACCCTAGAGGAATTGCGCTGCATGAGTCCCTCAGGACAAATCCTGACGTTGCCTGCCCAAGAGGTGACCGTGGAGTATCGAGCCTGTCCGTTGCTGAGAACCCACATCGCGTTGGGTGCAGTTTTCCGCGGCCGTCCCGACGATGCTGACGTTATCCGCGCCAAGATGGACCAGTTCTCCAGCAAACGTTGGACGAGCCAACCCAATCAACCCAGCGCCGGCTGCACCTTCAAAAACCCAGAACCCACCCTACCTGCGGGACGCCTGCTCGATGAACTAGGTCTCAAAGGAGCCCGCGTCGGGGACGCCATGGTCAGCGACGTCCACGCCAACTTCTTTGTGAATCTGGGTCAGGCGCGGGCTTCAGACATCCTCGCATTGATCGAACAAGTCCGCACCCGCGCCCGTGAACTCCGGGGCATTGAACTAGAAACCGAAGTGGAAATCGTCGGCGAAGACGCATGAGCTCCCCCCTCCACATCACCGTCTTGCGCGGAGGCCCCTCGGCCGAACGCGAGGTCTCCCTCCGCTCTGGCGCCGCCGTCGCCTCGGCACTGAAGTCCCTTGGATACCACGTGGATGAATTGGACCCCATTCCGGGTGACTTACAAATCCCCGCGGGCACTCAGGTGGTCTTTCTGGCGTTGCACGGCACCTACGGCGAAGACGGCACCGTTCAGTCGGAACTCGAAGAACTGGGACTGCCCTACACCGGTTGCGGCGTGTCGGCCTCGCTCTACGCCTTCGACAAGATCCTAACCAAACGTCGCTGCCTGAAGGCCGGTGTTGCCACAGCCCGATTCGAGCGATTCATCGATGCCTCGGCCCGGTGGCCAGAGGGCTGGCAAACGCCGGTCGTCCTGAAGCCCACCCGCCAGGGATCGAGTGTGGGGCTCCAGTTTGTCGACCGCATCGAAGACTTTTCCCGCGCGCTCGCTGAAGCCCTCGGTCATGGCGGTGAGGTCTTGATGGAAGAGCGCATCATCGGGCGGGAGACCACCGTGGGCATTCTCGATGGATTAGCGCTCCCTGTGGTAGAAGTCTGCCCCAAGTCGGGCTCCTACGACTACACCAACAAGTATACTGCTGGACGGACCGACTATTTCTGTCCTGCGGACCTCGAACCGGCCGTCACCCACCAGATTCAGCAATCGGCGCTGGCTGCATTCCACGCCATCGGTGGCCGAGACTATGCCCGGGTCGATGTGATGGTGCGCCCGGACGGGTCACCGGTGGTCCTCGAGGTCAACACACTGCCGGGCATGACCGAAACCAGCCTCCTCCCCAAGGCTGCAGCAGCCGCCGGCCTCTCATTCCCGCAACTTTGCGACCGCATGGTGCGACTCGCCCTCCGCAGACAGGCGAACCCCAGATAACCCATGTTCGGCCGATCTCACGAAAACCGCAGACGCCCCAAAGGAGGCACTGTTCTCCATGCGAAGCTGTCGGCCGAGGCATCTGGTGAGGCTCACCCTGCACTGCGGCGCTGGATCATCCGAACCTTAGTGACACTCACACTCCTAGGCTCGGTGGCGGTAGGCGGATGGTGGCTTCGCGAAAATTGGATCAATCGCATCCCGGCACTGGCCATCCGAGAAGTCATTGTCGAGGTCGACGGGGTGCTCTCACCCGAGGAGGTGCGCCGCCTCGCTGGTGTTCCACTGGGCCGAAACATTCTCTCAGTAGATCTTCCCCAACTGCGGGATCGCCTGCAGAACCACCCCCGCATCGCCTCGGCCCGCATCATTGCTGAATTCCCCGGCAGTTTGCTCATTCGCATCCGGGAGCGACTCCCGCTCGTCGCCGTCGAGCCCTTGTCGAAGAACGGGCTCCAGGCCCGATACTTGCTCGACGAATCGGGCCATCTGCTACTGCCCCTAGATGCCTCTAGCGCTCCTACCGAGGCCGTGGCAGCCGAATCGGCATTGCCGGTGCTCATCGGCTATCACGCCCAGCGACCCACCGCCCAGGCCGACACGCTTCGGGCGCTCGAATTCGTCAAGACCTACGAATCGGCTGAACCCGGATCTCTGCCCGACATCCGCACAATCTCTATCGCCGAGCCCGGTGTCCTGATGGTAACCACCGATACCTCTGCTGAGATCACCTTCGCGGCCCGCGACTACGGCAGCCAATTGCAGCGCTGGGGTGAAATCTTGCATCAGCTCAAAGAGCTAAAAGAATCTCGAATAATCCAGAGCCTGGACCTGAGCGTCTCCCAGAACTCCCCGATCCGCTGGAACGTTCCCACATCAGTGCTCCCTCCGTCTGAAACCCCCGAACGGGGCAGTCGTCTCAAACCCAAACGCATTCCCCGACGATCCCATGTTTAAGGACTCCCCAATCCTGGTCGGCCTCGAGATCGGAACCTCGAAGATCTGCGCCGCCATCGGCGAGGAAAACGAGCGCGGCGAATTCACGCTGCTCGGAATCGGGCAGTCTAAATCGCACGGGGTCCGCAAGGGAGAGATCGTCGACCTGGCCAAGGCGCAGGAGGATGTCCGCTCAGCCTTGGGCAATGCCGAGGAGCAGGCCCAAGTGACGGTCCGGAATTTGTTCCTAGGAGTCTCCGGACGCCACATTGAGGGCTTCAACAATACCGGAATGCACCCAGTGGCGTCCGATGACCGGTTGGTCACCCCGCAAGATGTGGCCGATGCCGCCAACAACGCCAAGGCCATTACCCTGCCAGCCGAGCACACCATCCTGCACACGATCCGCCAGCGCATCTGCGTCGATGGGGTCGAGGTCTCCGACAACCCCTCCGGCATGTTGGGTCGCAAGGTGGAAGCGCATGTTCATGTCATTTACGGCAATTCCCTGCGAATCCAGAACTCAATGCGGCTGGTTCAATCACTTTCGATCGAAGTGAACCAACCGGTCTTCAACGGCTTGGCCAATGCACAAGCCGTCTTGACCCCTGAAGACAAAGAAAACGGAGCCCTGGTCATCGACATCGGAGGCGGCGCCACCGAATTCGTCTTCCAGCAGGGCCAGGCCATCCGCCACTCCGGGGTCTTCGCCCTCGGCGGAGACCACCTCAGCAACGACATCGCTCTGGGCCTGAAGATCAATATCGCCTTGGCCGAGAGCCTCAAGATCCGGCACGGCAGTGCTGTGGTCGCGTCCGGCAGCCAAGGACAAATGGTCCCGCTGAGTGAAAACGACCTAGGACTGTCCCATCGGGAGGTGAGCCTCGAACACCTCCACCGCATTATGTCCATTCGGCTACAGGAACTCTTCGAGCTCATCGCCGAGCGTTGCGCCGAGAATTGCCTGCTCGACGAGGCTCGGGCCGGAGTCTTCCTGTCCGGTGGATGCTCCCACATCCCCGGCATCGACACTTTGGCTCAACGCATTTTCCGACTCCCGATCACACGGGGCACCTCTCGCAACATCACCGGCAATTCTGCCACGCTGTCCCATCCGGAATTCGCAACAGCCATCGGTATCGCTCGGTATGGCGGCATGCGCCAGCGCAACCGCCCACGCCAGCGCTTCAGCATCCGCGATGTCCTGCCCTTCCTCCGCTAACCCTTCGCCACACACCTCCATGAACGATGCCTCGATTCGCTTCATCGCTGTCGGACACGCGGGCGCCCAGATCCTGAGCGGCCTGCAGGCCCGTTCCGGAAGCTCTCTTGAATGTGCCCACGCAGACACTAGCCCGGAATCCCTGCGACTCTCTTTGATCGACCGGAAAATCACGCTCGGTCTTTCTGTTAGCCACGGCCTCGGTGCCGGCGGCGATCCGGAGATCGGGCGACTGAGCGCTGAGAGCGACCTTTCCTCCATCCACGAGTTCACTCAAGGGGCCCGACTGGTCTTCGTCATCACCGGACTTGGCGGCGGAACCGGCTCCGGGGCCGCTCCAGTCATTGCAAGGGCGGCGCGCGAATCCGGAGCACTGGTTCTGGTAATCGCCACGACCCCCTTCGACTTCGAACGACGACGGCTTTTGTACGCCCAGGAAGCCCTCGATCGCCTGCGCGTTTCCGCCGATGCGGTCTTGGCTATCTCAAACCAGCGAGTCCGGCGAATGCACGATGACCGCACCCACCCTCACGAACTGTACCAGTTCGCCAATGAACTACTGGCCCAGACCCTTCAAGGCTTGTGGCGACTCCTCAACGCACCGGGCCTCATCCCGTTAGATTTCGCCCACATCGAGCGCCTGCTGCGAGGTCGCCACGCCGAGAGCGCCTTCGCGGCCGTACAAGCAACCGGAGAGAACCGGGCCCATGCCGCCGCCGAGCAATTGCTCACACATCCATTCCTCGATACCGGGTCGGCCCTGACCTCGGCCAAGGAGATCTTGGTCAGTGTCGCGGGAGGCGACGACCTTCAGATCGGCGAGGTGGAACGATTGATCGAAGCCCTGCAAGGACGTTGTCCCACTGCTGAACTCATCGTGGGCGCCTCGATAGATCCAGCCCTTACCGGGCACATCCTTGTCACAGCCATCACCACACGCTCCGCCGCCTCGGCTCCCAACCCACTGGTCGGATCGGGCTTTGCCCGGAACGACGCCGTGCCGATCACAAAGGGCCCCGAGGTAGGAACGCAACGCGGCGCGCCCATCGTCTTCAATGGTGAGGATTTCAACAGGGAACCCGAGCCTCGTTCCACCACCGACTCCCGGTTCATTCCACCGCCCCCAGAACTGAACATCGAGCAGCGCCAGCGGATCCTCAGTGGTCAGCGCAACAAACCCTCCCGCCGTCGGCCCGACTCCCAGATGATCATGAACTTTGACATCGCCCAGCGCGGCCGCTTCGACAACACCGAGCGAAACCGGCACAAAGGCGTGGACCTCGATGTTCCGACCTACCTCCGCCTAGGCATCGTTCTCAATTGACGCAGGCCGCCGGTCATTGAAGACGCGATTTCTTGAGGTAGACTATTTGCCATGGAGCCCCCATTCCTAGAATCCCGTCGCGCCACGGCCGACGATCTTGGAGCCTTGGAGATTCTGTGGTCGCAATCGGGGCTTCCCGCTATCGAGCTAGCGGAGTTCTTGAGCGAGTTTCATGTAGTGACCGATCCGGACGGACAAATCCTTCACGCCATCGGGCTCTTGGTGGAAGGCGATCAAGCGCTGCTGCATAGCGAGGCCTTGTCTTCCCCCCAGTTCGTCGAACCCGACGCCTGTCGGGCTGCCGTCTGGAAACGATTGCGAATCCTCACACGCAACCAAGGAATCTCGCGCACCTGGACCCAAGAAGATGCCGAGTACTGGCGGGTCAGCGGCTACCAATCGATCCCTGTATCCCAGCTTCCCCAGGAGTTGCCGTCGTTTGTTCAACGAGAGGCTGGGTGGTGGACGTACCAAAGCCCGGACGCGGCGCAGGCCGATGTGCTGGTTCAACGGGAATTCGCACTCTGGAAGACCCAACGCGAGCAGGAATCACAAAGCTTTCAGCAGCGGGTCAAAGTGTTTCGGGTTATCGCATTTGGGCTCTTCGCCCTCTCCCTCATCCTCCTTCTAGGCTTCCTCTTCTTCGCTACCAAGGTCCCTGAGATCTTTCGACAACTCTTCCGCTGAATCGCGCCCCTTCCCGCATGGGCCGGGGGGTTAGTCCTAGGCACCCCAGAGATTTGATAAATTCTTACAATTATGTAACCTTTGAGTTGCGTTTGTTGGGCTTTAGGAATCTCTAGGTTATCAGAAATAGTAAGCCTCGGTAGGGGCTCGGCCGTTCAAAACCCAAACGCCCATGAGGTTGCACACCCATCACGGTCGACGTTGCCCTTCTGGCTTCACCCTCATCGAACTCCTCGTCGTCATCGCCATTATCGCAATTCTGGCGGGGATGCTACTTCCGGCTTTGGCACGCGCCAAACAGAAGGGACAAGGCATCTACTGCATGAACAACCACCGCCAACTCACGTTGGCCTGGAGGATGTACGCAGAGGACAATCAGGATTTCATCGTCTACGCCAGCCACAATGCCCAGGCCAACGACCCGAACAACAATTACGCCTGGACCCGCACCGAAATGAATTTTTCGGCGGACCGCAAAAACTGGGACCCCACCGCCGACATCACCCTACGCCCCCTCTGGAAGTACAGTCAAAGCGCCAGCATTTACAAATGCCCGTCCGACCGTTCGTTTGTGACCGTCAACGGTGAGCGCAAACCCCGAGTCCGTTCGATGTCGATGAACTTCTTCCTCGGCGGCTTTGCCGGAAAAACCACCACAGAGAATCAGAATTACAGTCTTTTCCTGCGTTTCGGGGATATCGCCGGGGGGCGAGGAACACCCGGCCCCTCAATGACCTGGGTGTTTCTCGACCAACGTGAGGACACCATCAACTGGGGTAATTTCATGACCCGCATGACCGGCTACCAACCTCGAAACCCGGCTCTGTACGGCTTCACCATGGACCTACCGGGCTACTACCACAGCAAGGCCTGCGGTTTTTCCTTCGCCGATGGTCACTCCGAGATCAAGCGATGGGTAGATGGCAGGTCCATGCCGCCTCTGAAGGTCCAGGCTGCAGCCACAGCCGCAGACATCCCCACCCCGCGCAACCCAGATGTCGAATGGTTGCAGGAACGAACCACCCGTCCGATTAACCAATAACTTCTCCCGCAGCCCGTCTCCCACTTCCAACTCAACCATGAACACCCGACCCACCCTCCACCGACTGGGGTCGCTGCTGTCGAGCCTGCTTCTGTTGGCCTTGACAGCGCGCACCCCTCTGCGCGCCGACTACGCTTCCACTGTTCAAGCTTTAGGGCCAGTGGGGTATTGGCGCCTCAATGAAACCAACAACTCTCCCGGTCTCAAGCGGTTGGCCAACCTCGGGGAGTTGGGCTCCGCCGCCGATGGCTACGCCGTGCTCACCGCCGCCACAGGGCTTCCCGGACGGGTGGGCAGTTGTGTCCGATTGTACAACTCGACCAACGCTCTCGGTTGGTGCGGATCCAAGGTAGATATCAATTACCATCCTACTCTCAACAAATCAGGCTCCTTCAGCGTGGAGTTCTGGGTCAAACCCAACACCTTGGGAGCCGACGCGACCGGATTCTGCCCCCTGTCGTCGATGATGAACGACTTTGGCGCATCGAGCCGCAGCGGATATCTCTTCTACATTAATAACGCTGGCCGAGTGGAGTTCAGGCTCGGCAATGCCAGCGGGTATGTCGGCACGGTGAACAATGCCAACCTACCTCAATACAACGTCAAGGCGGGCGCTTGGAGCCACGTGGTGGGCGTCTTCGACGGGAGCAACACCCGGCTGATCATCAATGGCGTGAATGTCACCAACGTCACCCTGACACCCGCCAATATCGCTTCATTGCGACAAAACACCCAGATGCCCTTGCGCATCGGTGGCACCCCTTTCAACGGCACTCTCGGCGACACCCCCATGCCCTCGGCCCTAGTCTACAGCGGCAACCGCGGCTTTGACGGGTGGATCGACGAGGTCGCCTTCTATCCCTACGCCCTGTCCACGGTTCAATGCGACGCCCACTTCAAGGGCATCCTCGGTGGCGTCTCCGGCTACTCAACTCTCGTCTTAGCTGATTCCCCGGCGGGTTACTGGCCCTTCAACGAGCCAACCTATCCAACTCCCGCCCTGGAAACTCTTCCGATCGCCATCAATTCCGGATCCTCCGGCACGACCGCAGACGCCGTGAACCGATGGGGCACTCTTGCGGGTCAACCCGGAACACCCTTTGCCGGCATGGGCAGCGGCAACCGAGCGGTATTCCTGGATGGCAACAATGGGTCCATTACGGCCGGTGCGGACACCACCCTGAGCAATCTCATCGGGCAAGTCACCCTGATGGCTTGGATCAAACCCACTGTCCGCGGCGGCATTCGCACCATTCTCTCCAAGGGCTGGGATGAAAATTACGCCGAAACCTTCCTTCGCATCACCCGCGGCTACGAGAACAGCGGTTATGGCACGACCAACCGCTATGAGATCGGCACTTCAGACGGAAAGACGTACTACGACACCGCCGAGGCCACCATGCCCGAAACCGACCTGAATAACTGGGTGTTCCTCGCTGGCACTTACGATGGAACGGCCTGGAACCTCTACCGCAACGGCCAACTCATCGCTTCCACCCCATCCGTGAACGGAGCCGCAGCGACCGTCAATGTCTCCCGATGGACCATGGGTTCACGTTTCGGTCCTCCATCTCCCACCCATGCCTTCAACGATGCTGCCAATTACACCAACGAGGTGTGGCAAGCGGCGGGACAATTCTTCGGCGGATCCATCGATGAGCCGGCCATTTTCGACAAGTCGCTCAGCGCGTCCGAGATCGCCAGTGTCTACGCCTCGGCCCTAGTGACCCCGATCATCTACAAGCCCATCTCCAGCCCCGGTGATTACCCCAGCGTCCGTTGGCCAGATCTCTACGATGGCGACACGGCCACCTTGTCGGTCTTGGCCGAAGGAGCACCACCCCTGACCTACCAGTGGTACAGCAACTCGGTCGCTCTGAACATCAAGACCGCGCAACTAACCCTGCAACCGCTGAAGGTTTCTAAACCTGTATATTCCGTGGTCGTGTCTAATCCCTATGGGTCCGCCACCAGCACGGTCTCGCTGAACATCATCGTGGGCCCGCCGACGATCCTCGAGGCTCCGGTCGACCTGCAGCGTTTCTCCGGCACCCCCTTCCAGTTCTCAGTCTTCAGCGGAGGCAGTCTACCCCAGACCTTCCAGTGGCAACTCAACGGAACCGATATCGCAGGAGCCACCAGCACCCTCATCTCCGGGACCGCATCGGTGGCCACGGCCGGAACCTACACCTGCCGCATCGCCAACAGCGCTGGAAGCGTCACCACCACCGCACAACTCACCGTCTCCCCGGCCCCGTCCGGCTTTGCCGCCGCCGCCCTCTCGGCCAAGCCGCTCGCCTACTGGCGTCTGGGCGAAACCTCAGGCACCACGGCCTACGACAGTATAGGCCGACTCAATGGCACCTACTTCAATACGACACTCAAACAGCCTGGATATTCGATGGTCGACACCAACACAGGGGCCCTCTTCGGCGGGACCAACAGCTATGTGGGTTTGATCAGCGGCCTTCCTGGGAGCGGAATCAACTTCGAAGGCACTAACGTCAGCTTCACCATCGAACTCTGGGCCAAGGGCGGCGAAGGCCAGCCCGATGAGTCCACCCTGATTGCCAAAGGCACAGGGGCCGATGGCACCACGGGCAACGAGCAGTTTTCGATCGATATCGCCTCAGGAAAATACCGATTCTTCACGCGCGGCAACAACAACACCCTGTATTCAGCGGATGCCACCGTGGGCCCCAATGACAGTTGGCAACACATCGTCGCGGTGTACGACCAGTCCAACCCGGGCTCCCCGGAAGTTCGTCTCTATATTAATGGCGAACTGTCCGATAGCTCCCCGGGAAGACCACAAGGAATCCAGTCGTCGTCGTCGCCGGTCAGCATCGGTTCCAAGCGCTTAGGCAATTCGCCGGGGTATGACGGCAGCTTCGATGGAATCATCGACGAGGTAGTCATCTACAACACCGTCCTTTCTGATACCGAGATCTCTACCCATTTTGCAGCGGCCTATGGTTCTACGCTGCTGCCCTCCTTCACCACGCAGCCCAAGGCAATGACCAACTACGTGGGGCTTTCAGCCACCTTCAGCGCCGCGGCGATTGGCTCATTGCCTCTGATCTATCAATGGCAGAAGAACGGAGTGGATATCACCGGAGCCAACGGATCGACCTTCACCACGCCAACCCTGACGACCGGATCGGCGGGTCTCTATCGGTGCCTCATCTCCAACGGTGTCGGATCGACCAACAGCACCGCCGTGACTCTCACCGTGCTGCCGACACCCACCAGCACCGTAACCATCCCTGGCCTGGTCCTGCACCACACCTTCGACAACACACTCATCGACGCCACAGGCCGGGGCAACAACGGCACAGCCATCGCCCGCGACCACACATCGGCCAGCAATGTCATCGGCGCCACCTACACCAGCGGAAAGCTTGGCCGGGCACTGGCCTACGCCTCAGATTTCGGCACACCCACCGAACCCGGTGCCACCATCGTGACCAATACCTCCTATGTCACACTGGGTGTCCGGCCTGATCTACAGTTCTCCAACTCGGTAGACTTCACGGTCGCCTTTTGGATCAAGCTGCCCGCCAACTTCATTGGTGGCGACCTCCCCTTCTTCACCACCACCTCGGGTTCGCTGGGTGGGGCGGGCTGGGTTTTTGCTCCGGCCTACGGATATGGTATTGGTAGTGGCGCCTCCCCGACGGAAGCACCTCTCAACTACGGGAGCTGGGCTGTTTCCCTTTACGGCAACTCGGGAACAGGAGCCCGCTTCTATGGAGAAGTCGGAAGCATTAACGACGGAGAGTGGCATCACCTTGTCTACGTCTTGGATCGAAAGTCGCAGGTCTCCATTTATCAGGACGGTATCCTGGCGCGGGCCTACAAGATCTCGGGCACCTCGACTGCGGCCGCCACAGACATTGATACCGGTCTACCGGCAACCATAGGCCAAGACCCAACGGGGCTCTATCAGGAGACTGGGGCCGGAGAGATGGATGATCTCGGGGTGTGGCGCCGCGCGTTGACTCCCCTTGAAGCGGCCAGCATTTACACCGCTGGAGCCAACGGGCAGAGCTTCGCGGACCTGCCGCCGCTAGGAAGCGCCAACCTCCGCATCACCACGTCCGGATCGACCGTCCAGATTATATGGGACCTAGGAACACTCCAGCAGGCAGGCACCCTCACCGGCCCCTGGACGGATGTCGGCGCACCGGTTACCTCGCCGCATACAACGACCCCCATCGAGACCAAGTTTTACCGAATGAAGCCGTAGAGTTTGGTCCACGACAAAGCTTCATCGCAACAGGCGGCCTCAAACGGGGTCGCCTTTTTCGTGTCCTGCGGCGCAGGGGGCTGAAACGGGATAAGGGAAGGGCGGGAGGAGGGCGGGAGGGCGAGAAAAAAGCTCCGGGTCGGACACACCAAGGAGGCGAGGGTGGAGAACCCTGCTGAAACAAGTGCCCCCGACCCGGAACGGGCGAACGAGATGTTGGTTCTCCGTTGTCCGCCCAGCCGCCGGCAAGCCGGCAACTCTTGATTTCTAGGCCGCCAACCCGGTAGCCGCAACGGCCAAATCGAGCACCACTAGAAGAAACGTTCCAGCGACACTCGGATGCGCTCGAAACCACGACCCGACCCGGGAGAACCAGCTCTGCCGATCGCAACGCGTTGCCACCCATCGCCCGCTCCGCGCCTGCTGATAAGACGGACCCGACCCTTCAACCCTTAAATTCTCAATTCGTTGAAAGGTTTAACCGAATCCGAGCGAATCACAGTGTGTCGCTCCGTTCAGGTCTGATTGAACCCAGTCTCATGCTCGCACAAATCCGATCCGCTTCCATTCAAGGTATCGATGCCTTCCCCGTTGAGGTCGAAGTCGACTCAGGTCCCGGCCCGCAGCAAATCGTCCTAGTCGGCCTACCCGATGCGGCGGTGCGCGAATCTCGTGATCGGGTTGGAACAGCCATCGTTAACAGCGGCTTCCGATTTCCACCGGGCCGGACCACCATTAATTTGGCCCCGGCCGACGTCCGCAAGGAGGGACCCAGTTTCGATCTTCCGATCGCCTTAGGAATTCTCGCCGCCAGCAAGCAACTCACACCGGGGGATCTGACAGCCTTCGCCATGGTGGGTGAACTAGCCCTGACCGGAGCCGTCCGCACAGTCAAAGGGGCACTCGCGCTCGCGCTCCGGGCCCGAGCGGAGGGATGCCGAGGCATCCTGCTGCCCGCAGAGAACGCTCCCGAGGCCGGCGTGGTGGACCGACTAGAGGTCATCCCCATTCGAAGTCTTCAGGAGGCCGCTCAGTTTTTGGGGGGCGAAATCTCCATCCAACCACTGCGAGTGGACACCGAGGCGCTCTTCCGAGGAGGCAACGGCGATTCCATCGACATGGCCGAGGTCCGTGGACAGGAATCGGTGAAACGCGCCCTCGAGGTGGCCGCGGCCGGCGGCCATAATATTTTGCTTATTGGGCCACCGGGCAGCGGCAAGTCCATGCTTGCTCAACGCCTGGCCACCATTCTGCCACCACTAACACTCGCCGAGGCTCTGGAGACCACCCAAATCCACAGCGTTGTGGGTCAATTAGCTCCAGGTCAGGCGTTGCTCACCCGACGTCCGTTCCGGTCTCCTCACCACACCGCGAGCAATGCTGGCTTGCTCGGTGGCAACACCCATCCTACCCCGGGCGAGGTTTCCCTAGCCCACCATGGCGTTCTCTTCCTCGACGAATTACCCGAATTCAAGCGATCCGTGCTGGAGACGCTCCGCCAACCCCTCGAGGAAGGTAAGGTGACCATCAGTCGAGCCGCAGGAACCATGACTTTCCCTGCACAATTTATGCTCGTGGCCGCGATGAATCCTACGCCGGACGGCAAAATGCCCGCCGAATCACGCTCCGGTCCCCGAGAAATTCAGTCTTATCTGGGTCGCATTTCCGGCCCCTTGCTCGACCGGATCGACTTGCACGTCGAGGTTCCTGCCGTCCGATTCACCGATTTCGACCGGGCGCGTCCGGGGGAATCCAGCCAAGAGATCCGACAGCGGGTCGAAGCGGCCCGGGAACGCCAGCGACATCGGTTGCTCGGAAAACCCATTTCCTGCAACGCCCGATTGGGGCCCCGCGAACTTCAGCAATTTATCCAACTCGATTCCCCAACCCTCTTGCTCCTCAAGCACGCATTGACCGAACTGAATCTCTCAGCCCGCGCCTATCACCGGGTGCTCAAGGTCGCGCGGACCATCGCTGATCTGGCCGAGTCTGAAAGTGTGAGGCTCGAGCATGTTTCCGAAGCCATCCAGTACCGATCCCTCGACCGCCAGTTCTGGGGGTGATACCA
The DNA here is from genome assembly GCA_039796015.1 of Verrucomicrobiota bacterium. Lineage (GTDB taxonomy): Bacteria > Verrucomicrobiota > Verrucomicrobiia > Limisphaerales > UBA9464 > SXXZ01. The sequence goes on along the minus strand of JBDKKQ010000028.1, from coordinate 11,154 downwards.
AACGATTTCCGGTTTGCTTCCCGTTTGAATCCGGGGTCGCGGACTGCTTTGATTCACCTCCAAATCCATGAAGAGACTTCTCCTACCCATCGCATTGGCTGCAGCCATGCTGTCCGCTCAGGCTGGCAATCTGGCTGACCAGCTAGCCATCCAGACCTGGACCCTCCGCAACCTGAACTTCCAGCAGACCATCGACTTCGCGGTGAAGCATGGCATTAAGGAGCTTCAGGTTATTGGGAACCACATCGACCCCAACGCCTCGAAGGAGGAGTGGGCCCAGAAGAAGGCGGCTCTCGATGCGGCCGGCCTCCGCGCCTACACCTTTGGTGTGGCTGGTACCTCGACCGACAAGGAAAAGAACCGTCGCCTCTTCGAGTTCGCTAAGTTCATGGGCATTCGGCTCATTATCGTCGAACCCGGTGATTTTCGTATTTGGGACAACCTGGAAGAACTGGCCAAGGAGTATGACATTCGGGTTGCGGTCCACAACCACGGCATCAAGAGCCTTTATGGCAATCCCGCCGTGGTGAAGCAGATCATCCAACACCGGGACCCCCGCATTGGCGTCTGCATGGACGTCGGTTGGATCACCAGCGCCGGCTTTGACGCGGCAAAGGTGTATCGGGAATACAACGGACGAGTGTTCGACCTCCACCTCAAGGACAAGCGGGTCGAAAAGACCCAGGGCGACGACGTGGCTTTTGACACTCATATCGGCGAGGGGCAGTCCAACTACAAGGGGCTCTTCGCTGAACTCCACCAGAGTGGCTACAGCGGTCGCTTGGCCATCGAGACTGACAGCGGAGATTTCGCCAAGAACCCCAACGACTTCGTGGCCAAGGCCAAGGCCTTCGTTGAAGCCCAGGGCAAGGCTCCGATCAAATAGCGGTCTATCGCATCTACCCGCTCCCGAATCATTGGGGCCTACTGGGCACCCGACGGATTTTTGGATTGGCTGCAAAACTCATGCCCGACCAACCCACCGATCCCGGCCAGGATCCCGACACCCTGTTGATGCTGCGCGTCAAACGGGGTGATCGGGACTCCTTCACCGAGTTGGTGGAGCATTGGAAGCATCCGGTCATCGGCTTTATCTACCGAACCCTGCCCGACCCGGACGAAGCCGAGGATTTGGCGCAGGCCACCTTTGTCCAACTCTGGAAGACCGCCGCCCGCTACCAACCGACGGCGCGGTTCTCCACCTTCCTTTTCACCATTGCTCGCAATCTCTGCCTCAACGAGATCCGCAGGCGGGTCCGGCATCCGGCCGACTCGCTGGATGAACCGCGACCCGATGACGAAGATCACCCCCTGCGACAAATCAAAGACCATCGGCAACCCGGGGCCGATGCCGAGACAACCCGAAGCGAATTGTTCAACCTCGTGGATGAGGCTTTGGCCGCACTACCCGAGAAACAACGAACCGCACTCATCCTCTGCCGCGACGGCGAATTGAGCTACGAGGAGATCGCTGCCGTCCTCGGAACTTCCCTGCAGGCCACCAAATCGCTCATCCATCGCGCGCGGGAAACCCTCAAGGGCCGCCTCAAGCCGTATCTGGATTCGGGTGAGTGGCAACGCAATCCGTCGGCTGCTCTGCCCCGTTCCCCAAAACCGGGTTCGTCGGAAGGTTGAGTGCGCCATTAGTCCCACATCATGGTGGTTTGCGGCGGTTTTAGATCGCGGCGAGGTCCCCCGTCTTGCTCCATCCAGAAGTTCTTCCCGCGTGACATCGCTCCCACCCTTGCGAAGCTCCGGTCAGCGTCTGACATGAAGAAACCGCGTCCGTCCCCCTCCACCGTCGTCTCCCGTTCTGGCCGCTTCACCGATGGCCCAAGCCAGGAAGTTGCTCAATTCTCCCAATCCGTCTCCTTCGACTGGCGACTATGGTCCCACGACCTCGTCGGCTCGATGGCCCACGCGACCATGCTGGAGAAGATCGGCATTCTCTCTTCCAAGGAATGCAAAGACATCATCGCCGGACTCAAGGCCATCGGCATGGAGATCGAAGCGGGGCGATTCCAGTGGAAAACGGAACTGGAGGACGTCCACATGAACATTGAGGCGGCGCTGACGGCTCGCGTGCCGGCCGCCGCCAAGCTGCACACGGCGCGATCCCGGAATGATCAAGTCGCCCTAGATGTTCGCCTGTGGTTGCGCGATGAGATCGAAGCGCTCCTCGGTGAATTGCGCACACTCCAACGCTCTTTGGTCAAACTGGGCGAGCGGCACTCGGAGGTGATTATCCCCGGCTACACGCACATGCAACGGGCTCAACCGGTCTTCTTCGCCCATCATTGCCTCGCCTATGTCGAGATGTTCGACCGCGATACCGGTCGTCTGGCGGACGCCTTTGGAAGACTCAACGTGTGTCCGCTCGGAGCGGGAGCCATCGCTGGCAGCACGCTGCCCCTAGACCGCGAGTTTGTGGCCACCCTCCTCGGTTTTACCGACACGAAAGGTCGGCCGCGCATCACGCAGAATTCCATGGATGCGGTCTCCGACCGGGACTTCCTCATCGAATTCAGTGCAGCCGCGGCACTGATCGCTGTCCATCTCAGCCGCCTCTCCGAAGACATCATCTTGTGGGCCTCCTCCGAGTTCAGCTTCATCCGCATCGCGGACGCCTATACGACCGGTTCCTCGCTCATGCCGCAGAAGAAAAATCCCGACATCGCCGAACTCACCCGAGGTAAATCGGGACGAGTCATCGGCAATTTGGTCTCGCTGCTAGTCCTGCTGAAGGGGCTGCCCATGACCTACAATCGGGACCTACAGGAGGACAAGGAGCGACTCTTCGATACCGCGGACACCGTCCGCTCCTGTGTCCGGCTCACCGCGGCAATGCTCGATCACACCACCGTCCAAGCTCCGGCCTGCGATGCTGCCGCGAAGGATCCCCTGCTGCTGGCCACCGACCTCGCTGACTATCTGGTGAAAAAGGGAATGCCCTTCCGCCAAGCACATCACGCGGTCGGAGCCGTTGTGGCCTTCGCTGAGAAAGTTGGACGCCCGATCAACCAACTCTCCCTCGCGGAATATCAGGCGATTGAACCCCGCTTTTCAGCCGATGTGCTCGAGTTGTATGATTTGCAGAAGGCCATGAAGCGGCGTGAGCTTCCCGGTGCTCCCGGAGTCCGTCAGGTGGCCCGTCAATTGGCACGGTGGAAAAAGGAACTAGGAACTCTCGGGTGACCCAGAATCGCCGCAGTGTTGCTCCGCCGCGTTGACGCTCGTCGGCGGCGCGGACAGCCTACAAGCCAATGTCTCATCGCTTCTGGAACATCTGCGGAGGTCTGTTGCTTTCCTGCGTCTTATGGGTGGGCTGCGATGAGCGTCCCTGGGTCAGCGGCAAGGCGGACCCGAAGGAGGAGAACAACTACCGTCAGGCCGAAGCCTATCAGCGGATGAACCAGTACTCCCGGGCCGTGGAGTACTATCAACGGGCCTTGGATGTGAACCCCCGCAACGCGGATGCGCACCTCGGACTAGGGATTATCCATTCCGACTCGGCCAAACTTCCTGAGTACGGCTTCGCCTACTATCACCTCCGACGCTACGTCGTTCTTTCTGGGCGCACCAACGACCTGATTGTCAACCAACTCATCCGTGCCACCGGCCTGCGGTTGGCCGAATTGCATGCTGACACCATCGGCAAGATCCAAACACAGGGTCAACTCGAGCAAATGCGGCGGGAGAACGATGAGTTGCGCAAGTCCGTTTTGTCCTTGAGCAACCAGCTCTATTCAGCCTCCACCCGTATCGCCACGCCCACCCTCCTAGTCTCTAGTCCAACCAACGGAACCGTCGCGGCACCGGCCCGCGCCCCGAGCGCAGTCCCCAAGGCGACGGACACCCCGACCCGACTGGCGGCCCGAGCGGTCGAACCCCGCAAGCCGTCCACTCCCAAGACCTACACACTGAAATCCGGAGACACCCTGGCCAAAATCGCCAAGGCCCAAGGAATTACTTTGCAACAGCTTCAAGCCGCTAATCCCAGCGTAGACACCCGCAAGCTGAAGCCGGGCGTTGAAATACGAGTCCCCTGAAAAGCGGGGACTCCCTTCAGAACATGGCTTCCCGGATCACCCTGATTGCCTCCGCTCTCTTCTGGGTGGTGATGAATGGGCTCTTGTGGCAGGCCGAATGGGGAGACCGCTTCACCTCGGGTTCCGAACTCTCACCAGACTTGATCTGGCAGAAGATTCTAGATTCCCCGGACTCCAGCGTGCTGAGCATCCGACACCAAGGCAGGACCGTCGGTTCGTTGGAATGGCACCCCTCCATTCTCGAAGTCTCCCGCAGCAATACCACCGCCATCGAAGGCATGGTCTCAGCACCCGCAGGACACTTGATCCGAGTCTCCACTCGCATTCATGGCAGTGACTCGCCCCTGGACCGGGTGATGGTTTTGGGGACTGTGGAATTATCATCCTCCAACACCTGGCAGAGACTTCAGGTCCGGGTCGACCAGCGACCCAAGAGTTGGGAGATCCAAGCCGAGGCTGGATCCGACCAAATCCGCATGATCTATGAGGAGGGGCGCCAGCGCTTCGAGCAAACTTTCGAGACCCGCAATCGGGCGGCCCTTCAGCTCATGCTGGCTCCTTATCTGACGGCCCTGCCCTCCGGATTCATCCCCAACAACGCCCTGAGCCACCCAGAATCCTTGGCCCAGAATATTTCCATCGACGCTCGATCTGACTGGATGCAAATCGGCCGAAGCCGCGTTCGAGTCTATCGCCTGAGCGCCCGATTGCCCGGACAACTCGAGGTCATCGCCTTCGTTAGTCGCGCCGGAGAATTACTCAAGATCCAACTGCCCGACCGCCTCCAGTTGGTCAACGACGCCATCGTTGGACACTGAATAATGAGATTTTCGCCATGATTGAACTGGAAGGCCTGACCAAAGACTTCGGATCCCTTCGAGCAGTGGATGGGATCAACTTGCAAATTCCCCGCGGGGAATTTTTTGCCGTCCTGGGCCCCAACGCAGCAGGAAAGACCACCACCATTAAGATGATGGTCGGGCTCATCCGACCAACCGCTGGGCGGGCCCGGATCGCCGGGTTCGATATCCAAGAGAATCCGTTGGAGGCTCGCTCACGCCTCAGCTACGTGCCTGATTTCCCGTTCCTTTATGAGAAGCTCACGCCCGCAGAGTTTCTCCGATTCACCGGACGCTTATTTCGGATGCCGGACGCGCAAATTCGCGAGGAATGCGACGAACTGGTGCCCCGGTTCAATTTGGAGGACTGGCTACACCAGCCCATTGAATCCCTCAGCCATGGCACACGGCAACGAATCGCCATCGCCAGCGCGCTGCTCCACCGCCCCGAAGTCTTCATCATTGACGAACCGATGGTGGGCCTCGACCCGCACCATGCACGGGTTGTGAAAGATATCCTTCGGGAACGGGCCACCGAGGGCATGACCATCTTTCTCAGCACCCATCAGGTCAGTGTCGCCGAAGAGATGGCCGACCGGATCGGGATCTTCCACCAAGGACAAGTGATCGCTTGCGGCAGCGCCGACGAACTGCGCGCGCGATCACAAACAACCGGAACACTGGAAGCGGCATTCTTAGCGCTCACCCGCGGTAGCCAAACGCAGTCCGAAGAGGCGTGAACGGACGAGGTTCAGAGATAGCCCCCTTAAGGCCCGCCCCCAGCCCATCTCAGGGTCGTGGAGACGTACCACCCCCCTTGGACCGGACCGCTCGGAAATGAATCACTACTTCCAAGACATCGGCTGCAGAATCTGCCCGACAGACCTGACAGGCCGGGCTGGGTGGCTTAAATTGGATAGGCAATTTTTCTGAAAGCGATATTTCTGAGATAATGCCGGCGGAGCGGTGCTCTATTTGGGTCCGCCTAGGTTGACCTCTCCCGGATTCATGGCCTTCGGTGCCGAAGTCAGGAGTTGTTCAGCCAACTTGCTCAAGCGCTGGTTTTCCCGCTCCAGACGTTCCAATTCGGCGGTGATGAAGAACACGTCCCCGCGATCCATCTCTTTCTCGACGGAGGCGATGGCATTGGTGAGACCCTTGTCACCGACCGTGTTCGCTGTTTCCTTGAGCGACGTGATACGGCTCCAGGCCGCTTTGCGTTGACCGTGGGAGAGGGCGGTGCGGGCGAAGGTGAGTGTCTCCTTGGTCTCGGTGTTGACCGCCTGAAGCATCTTGCCGTAGGCGTGACTGTTGAGCCCCGACTGTTCCTGGGCCTCCTCCAATGGGGTCTTGCTTGCCGCAACCTCTTCCAGGGTCTTGGTCAACTCCTCTAAGTTCGTTAAGGCCGAGCAGAGAATTATCTCCACCTCGGAGAAGCGCGGATCGGCTTTGACCCGTTTTCCAAAATCGGCCCCCGAAATTTCGCCATCATTGCCTCCCACCAAACACAACCGGACCACCAAACCACCATCCATCATTTTCCACGCCTCTTTGGTCGAAGGTGCTTCCACCACTTCCAGGTCGAGCCCCGAGACGCATGCCAACAAGCGGGCACGATTTCCAAAGTCTTCGTCCACGACCAAAACAGTGTGTCGGGATCGAGCTGGCTTGTCCGCTTCAGAAGGCGCTTCGATTCGGACGAACTCCGTGTGCTCCCTGAGTGAAGGTTCCAGGCTCAGGATCTCGTCGGGAGTAAGTTCCAGCACAATGCCCAACTGCCCGCCCTTACCTAGTGAAGAACGTCCGCGTCCATGAATTGCCTTCAACCAGATCTCCCAAGGGGTTCCTGCTCCCTGCTGTCGTAAAGTGACTACCTCATCGGCAAGCGGAGCCAATTTATCCGCTTCGGACCTCAACAACTTGTTGGAACCCTCTAACTCACGGATTCGGGTCGCATACTTGGCGATGTTCTCAGTCATCTTAGCATCAGCACCACTCACCGGGGCAGTCTGCAGAATGGCTTTCTGCAGAGATCGAACCTGAAACCAGAGCAACACGAGCCCCATCACTCCCAGAACAACTCCCCCACAGGCCCCCATCACCTTAATCTGGCTCGTCTCCTTAAAATCCTTGGTCGAATATTTGATCAGATCACGTTCAAGCACATTCAGTCTGGATTCCAAATCGTCGCGCGACCCCTTCAGGCTAGCCCGAATTTTAGGCCTATCTTGATCACCATAGGGTTGGCGAAAATTGATAAAATCAGGCAAGAACCTCTCCTGGAAGCAAACTTCCAACTGTTGGAACGTTTTCAGATTGTCGGGCTTGAGTCCGGACTTGCCCAACAACTGCATACCGGCCGTCATGGACTCCCTCATACCAGCCAATCGCCGAGACAAATCAGCAGGATAGGAGTCCGGATCGTCTGCGAGCAGCTTTCCCAAAAACTTCAGTTCTATTCGAACCTGTTCAGCGCCGTCCCGGGCACTTGAGTGCTTGTTGAACAATTCAGCGGGCTTGGAGCCTAGGGCAATTTCCAAGATCAACCCGAGGACTGCGATGCTAACGATCGCTACAACCGAGGTAAACCACGCCTGACGAAGGTTTGTTTGAACCGATGTATCAGACATGAGAAATAGACGCGCTAGGCTCAGACTTGAGCCTTGCTAGACTATCGGACTAGTTCCTCAGCAACTTAAGCGCTCACTCTTCGCGACACACTCGCGTGTCCACCTGGGTCCAACGCGGATCGGATTCGGGGAAGTCCCGATTGCAATGAAGTCCGCGGCTCTCGGTCCGCTGCAAAGCACTGGCCACAATAATTTCCGCCACGGTGGCCAAGTTTCTCAACTCGAGCAAATCGGCCGTAACGATGAAATCCCAGTAATACTCTCGAATCTCTTCCTGAAGATTTGCCAATCGCTTCTGTGCCCGCCGGAGACGCTTAGTGGTGCGGACGATGCCCACATAATCCCACATTAACCGACGGATCTCGTCCCAATTATGTGAAACGACAACCATTTCGTCAGGGTCTGTCGCCCGCCCCGTCTGCCAAGGCGGGATCGCTATAGATCCACCGCTTCCCGGCAATGTGAGGACCCGCTGGGCAGCCCGGTACGAACAAACCAAGGCCTCCAGCAATGAATTGCTCGCCAGTCGATTGGCTCCGTGGAGGCCAGTGCAGGCCACTTCGCCCACAGCAAACAGTCCGTCCAGAGAAGTTTGCCCATCCAAATCGGTCGCCACCCCTCCGCACTGATAGTGGGCCGCCGGAACGACTGGAATCCAGTCCTTGGTCATGTCGATACCGAACTCTAGGCACCGAGCATGGATCGTGGGAAAATGACTCAGGATGAATTCACGCGATCGGTGGGTGATGTCCAGATACACGCAGTCGGCTCCGGTTCGTTTCATCTCCGAGTCGATAGCTCGAGCCACGATGTCCCGGGGCGCCAGTTCCAATCGGGTGTCATAGCGCTGCATGAAGCGCTCACCTCCCGGGGTGCGTAAGACACCTCCCTCGCCCCGGACTGCTTCCGAGATCAGGAAGGACTTAGCCTGCGGATGGAAGAGGCAGGTGGGGTGAAACTGGATGAACTCCATGTTCAGGATGGGAACCCCTGCTCGATAGGCCATCGCTATGCCATCCCCGGTGGCGATGTCTGGGTTGGTGGTATAGAGATAAACTTTGCCACACCCCCCGGTTGCCAGCAGCACCGCGGGCGACTGAAACACATCAACCCGCCCCTCGGGATTGTTGAGCACATAGACTCCGATACACCGGTTGGGGCCAGCCAACCCCAGTTTGGCCGTGGTGATCAGGTCGATCACCAGATGGTTTTCAAACACGGTGATCGCTGGATTGGCGGCCACCGCGGCAAGGAGGGCCCGCTCGATCTCACGGCCCGTAGCATCGGCAGCGTGCAGGATGCGCCGCTTAGAATGCCCTCCTTCTTTGGTGAGATCCAATTCGCGGCGTCCACCCCCACCTGGAATGTCTCGTTCGCTGAACTGCGCCCCCAACCGCATTAACTCGGCAATACGCTCAGGGCCTTCTTGAACAATGGTTCGCACCGCGGACTCACGGCACAAACCCGCCCCAGCCTCAAGCGTGTCTTGGACATGCATCTCGAAGCTGTCTTCAGAGCTCGTGACCGCCGCAATACCGCCCTGCGCCCAGTTTGTATTGGAATCGGCGCGATTCTTCTTGGTGATGATGGCCACCTTACCTCGGTGGGCCACCTCAAGAGCGTAGGTCAACCCGGCCACACCGCTCCCGAGAACGATGAAGTCGAATGAATGGGTCTGGGCTGAAGACATCAGACCTAGGAACTACTCGAACCGTGATACTCAATCCGAACGATTTTTGTATCCGAATTGTTGCCCCAGTCCTTGCCGTACTCGATGAGATAGAGACAACCATCAGCACCCAATTCCAAGTCCATGGGCCGCTTGAAGGTCGTCGCAGGCATGAAGCGTTCCATCATCCACTTGCCGTCGGCCGTCTTGGCGATGTTATCGTTCTCATCCAACTTCACAGCGATGATCCAGTTTCGGGACCATTCATAGATGAAGAGGGTGTGATCGAACTGTTTGGGCAACCGATGCGCCGATGGGTTCTTCGGATCGTAGTAATAAACCGGTCCGGCCATGGCGGTCCGCCCCCCAGAGCCGACCGCCGGAAAACGAGTCGAAGCCGACGCCGGATAATAGATAAACGCCGGTTGCGCAGGGGGCAGATCTTGGATGCCCGTGTTGTTAGGCGATGTGTTCTTGGGGTGCTCCGGGTCAAACACCATTCCCTTCGGATCCCAGGCCTCCGGCTTCGTCGGCAATTCAGGAAGATTGTTGGTCTCGCCCTTCTTTTTCATCTCCTCGATCTTCTTGCGGACCTGGTCATAGGCTTGACGGGCGTCGGTGCCGCGTTGGCGGTCGACAAAGTTCACCTTCGTGTAGGCTCGGTTGTCTCCGACGAACAGGGGCCAACCGAAAAATCCGGGCTTGCGAGCCTGATTCACCTCATCGAAACCAGCAGATCCACGCTTCGCATCGGCATGTCCGGAGTCTGGCCCGACTTCTCCCCAATAAAGATATCCTGTCTTGCGGTCCACCGAGACGCGGAACGGATTCCGATTACCCATCACATAAACCTCTGGGCGAGTGCCGGCAGTGCCGGGCTTGAAGAGGTTCCCTTTAGGGATGTCGTAGCCGCCTTGCGGGCGAGGTTTGATTCGAAGCACCTTGCCGACCAAAGAATTTGCATTCGCGGCGCTTCGCTGACCATCCCAAGGGTAACGGCCCACACGCTCATCATGCGGAGAAAATCCATCGGAGTCGAACGGGTTGGTGTTGTCACCAATCGACATATAGAGGTTGCCAGCGGCGTCAAAAGTCAGCGATCCACCGACATGGCAGCACTGTTCCCGCTGGGTCTCGACATCGATGATGGGTGTCTCGGAGGCAAGATCCAGTTGATCGCCCTTCACAGTAAAACGAGCAACCCGAATGATGCCCACCTTTCCCTGAGAGTTGGTGGTGGTCTCGGGTAGAGAGCGGTTCACGTAGATCCATTGATTCTTGGCAAACGCCGGATCCAAGGTGATGCCCAGCGCGCCGTCTTCAAGGCCGGTGAACGTTGCCAACTTTGCGGCAACCACGGTGGATTTGGTGTCGGGCTTCCAGAGCTTAACAACACCTGCACGTTCAACCCAGAACACGCGCCCATCCGGTGCCACCGTGAGTTCCATGGGATCAACAATGGTGTCTTTTCGGACCCCATCCACCAAGGCATCCTCATCCAGAATCACTTTTTTGAATGACGATTCTGGAGGCATCCAAGTTGAAGAAGAAGGTCCGGATCCAACTGGCGATTGCGCCAGAATCGGGCTTACCAGCGCAAAGGCCAGTACGGCGCAGAAACCGAAGGTGCTCATGCGCTAAATCCGAGCGGAATTGGTCTCAAAAATCAAACCTGATTTGGAAAAGATCCACGGAAATTGAAAATCGAGGGTCGAGGAAATGGCTTCCGCCGAAAGCAGCGTCTCTTGTGTTAGTGATGGTGTGAAAACCGATGAAGCCTGCCGGTTTAAAAACCACTAAGCCAAGAAACTCAACGGATCTTCGATCCGGCCGGAGCTTATCGGTTGCCCCAAACGAATTCCGATCAACTCTGGTGGGCGCCGGAAGCATTTCGCCTTATCTGGAAGAAGAAAGAAACGCGGACGCTCATCCTGGAGGATAACGGATTCAAGGATCCGGCAAAACCT
>JBDKKQ010000027.1:0-2922 GCA_039796015.1 Verrucomicrobiota bacterium | reverse complement strand
CACGCCTGGAGCCTTTCACGGAAGCCTGTCGGCACCGAGACGCACTAGGGCAAGGCAAGCATTGGGGGCGCACGCAGCTCCCAATGCGATCCTGCCGCCCCCTCTTCGCCCCCAGCACCCGCGGAGCCCCCTCGCGACCGACGTGCCTCACCATTGCCTTGGCCGCAGGGCCAATCCCGCGAAGGACTTCTTGCGACCAATGTGCCTCGTCATTCCCGTGGCTGCTGGCCCCACCCCTTGAAGGCTGTCCCGTCACGGTTTCCCTCTTCTTACCGACCACCAAGAGTCGCCCCCCTCACCGGGCATCTAACATGGACTAGGCGGCAGCGGGGAGGGCCGGAGAGAGCATAGGAACGTGAACACCCTGTTCCCTCTCGCGCGCAGCGCGAAAGCGACCCTATTGACACGTTCCCTGCGAACGCAGGCCCGCCCCGCGGAGCCCCCCCGCGCGACCGACGTGCCTCATCATTCCCTTGGCCGCTGGCCCCGCCCCGCGGAGCCCCCTTCGCGACCCATGTGCCTCATCATTCCCGTGGCACCAGGGCCCACCCCATTCTATCCATTTCCCACTCCGCGCGCGCTACAGTGTCCCGTGCAGACTCGACACTGGAGGCCGACTCCGGTTTGCTTCCACTGTTTTGCGTCCATCGATGAAACCTGAACTCCTGCAACGCGCCAAATCCCTCGGCTTCTCTGACCGTCAGATCGCCCATCTCACCGGAAGAACCGAGGACGAGGTGCGTGCCGAGCGAAAGAAACAGGGATTGGTGCCCAGCTACCGGTTGGTCGATACCTGTGCCGCAGAGTTCGAGGCCTACACCCCTTATTACTACTCGACCTATGACCGTGGGGATGACGAGGTCACACCCTCGGCCAAGAAGAAGATCATGATCCTCGGCGGTGGCCCCAACCGCATCGGTCAGGGCATTGAGTTCGACTATTGCTGCGTGCACGCCGCCTTCGCCCTCAAGGAAGACGGTTTCGAGACCCTCATGGTTAACTCCAACCCTGAGACCGTCTCCACCGACTACGACACCAGCGACAAGCTCTTCTTCGAACCTCTGACCCTCGAGGACGTCTTGCATATATACGAGCGGGAAGGGTGCTCCGGCGCCATTGCGCAATTCGGCGGCCAGACCCCGCTGAACCTCGCCATGGCGCTTAAGAAAAACGGCGTCAATATCATTGGCACATCTCCCGAGAGCATCGAGATGGCCGAAGACCGGAAGCTCTTCGCGGCCATGCTGACCAAGCTGGAGATCCCGCAGCCCCCCAACGGACTGGCCACCAATGCCGAGGAAGCCCTGCAGGCCAGTCATCGCCTCGGATACCCAGTGCTGGTGCGCCCTAGTTTTGTCTTGGGTGGCCGCGCCATGCAAATCGTCTACTCGGACGCCGAGTTGATCCACTACATGAGGTTTGCCGTGGAAGCTTCGCCCGAGCGGCCGGTGTTGGTGGACAAGTTTCTGGAGGACGCTACTGAGGTCGATGTCGACTGCATCGCTGACGTGGGCAACTTCTCCGATCCTCAACAGGGCACCATCGTCATCGGTGGCATTCTTGAGCACATCGAGTTTGCCGGTGTCCATTCCGGTGATGCTGCGATGGTGCTGCCGCCCCACACCCTGTCAGCCAAGGTTCTTGAGACCATCCGGGAGTACACTCAAGCGATGGCCCGTGAACTGAGGGTCAGCGGCTTGATGAATGTCCAGTATGCTGTGAAGGACGAAGTGGTCTACGTGCTTGAAGTCAATCCCCGGGCCTCCCGCACCATACCCTTCGTCAGCAAAGCCATTGGACGCCCGCTGGCCAAGCTGGCGGCGAAGGTCATGGCGGGCAAGAGCCTCCAGGAAGTGGGCTTCACCGCTGAAGAATGGCCGAAATACTGGGCGGTCAAAGAATCGGTCTTCCCCTTCAACAAGTTTCTGGGGCAGGACATCTTGTTGTCTCCGGAAATGCGATCCACCGGCGAGGTCATGGGCTTGGACAGCGATCTGGGCGTCGCTTACGCCAAGGCCCAAATGGCGGCTAATTCTCCGTTGCCGCTGAGCGGGAAGGTTTTCATATCCATCGCTGACGCACACAAGAAAGACTTGGTGGAGGTGGCTCAGAGCTACCTGGCCCTGGGCTTCGAACTAGTGGCCACCGATGGGACTGCAGCGTGGCTCGAAGCGGCCGGACTCAAGGTGGCGCGAACCCTCAAAGTCCTCCAGGGACGCCCCAACATCGTGGATCTCCTCAAGAACAAGGAGATACAGCTCGTGATCAACACTCCCAGTGGGGCGGCTCCCCGTGAGGATGAGATTCGTATCCGGACCACCGCTGTCATCACGGGTACCCCGATCATGACCACCATCAGCGGGGCCAAGGCCGCGGCGCTGGGCATCGCGGCCCTCCAACGTCAGGGCTATTCGGTCAAAACAATCCAAGAGTACCACTGACCGACGTTTCCGGCTCAGATCCAGAAACTCTGGGCAGACGGGCTCAGTGGTTCGGATCGAGGGATCCACCAGTTCCCATGCTTCAAGATCAACCCACCGAGTATCCCCCGTTGGCTCCGGTCCTCAGCGTGGGCGATGCCCAAAGGGCCCTGCAGTGCTATACGACGGCCTTCGGCGCGGAAGAACTCTACCACTTGGTGGATCCCGCCACGGGTCGCTGGGCTCATCTGGAAATTCGGTTGCCCAATGGACCGTTGTTGCTGCTGGAAGAGGAAACCTCGTCCCAGCCCCACTTGTCTGGGATGTCATCACGGCCCCCAAGGGTTCGCCTTTGTCTCTTCGTCTTGGATGCGGATGCCCTCACCGCACGGTGCGCTGCGGCCGGAATGGTGGTAATTCAACCTCCCAAGACCCACTTTCATGGACATCGGTGCGCCTTGCTTCGGGATCCAGAGGGTCACGAATGGATGATCTCGCAGCC
>JBDKKQ010000026.1:0-3537 GCA_039796015.1 Verrucomicrobiota bacterium | reverse complement strand
CGTCACCCCACGGCGGTCCTGTCTCCGGATCGTCAGGGTCGATTTTCTAGGGCTTTGAGGGCCTCGCGGATACGCGCTTCCTGAGGACCCGTCGGCACGGTTTCAAGAACCGCCCGGAGGTCGGCCGCGGCGCCCTCACGATCTCCGATTTGGGATTTGAGCCGGGCGCGATCGACCCGCTCTGCGGCCGCACTGCGTGCATCCGGGGCTAGTGCGACCAGCAAGTCAGAATAGGGTAGGGCTGCTTCGATTCCAGAGCGCTCCATCGTGAAGCCTCTCAAATTATTGATCATTCGAATGAGAATGGTTCGAGGGCTGGCTGCTTCGAGAAACTCACTGCGGATGGGCACCCCGGCACTTTCTGTACCCAGTTCGTCGGCCTCGGAAAAGGTGATGGGGATGCCGCCATTGAAGGGATCATAGAGTCGGGCGGGTTCTCCCGGCGGTGCATGGCGCACCAGAAAGTGACCGGGCAGGGGCAGGCCCTCCAGGTGCTCAATGCCCGCTGCTTTGGCCACCTCTAAGAACACTATGCTCAGAGTGATGGGAATGCCTTCGCGGTCTTCGAGCACGCTTTGCAGGTGACTGTTGGCCGGATTGCGGTAGTCGCCCCGACTCCCATGGAAGCCTTGCTCTTCGAACAAGAATTGGCGGAGGGCTGCGATTCGGTCCGGCCCGGTTTTGGCCTGACTGACCAGCAACCGAGCTTCCGTGCCCAGTTCTGCCAATTGCCGTTCGGTGTCGGTGATATTGAGTCCGGGATGATCGTGCCAGGCCAGCAGCAGTGTGGCGTGGGTCAGACGAATCTCAGACGCCGCGCGTGACAGCTCCGATACCAAGGCTTCACGGGCAATTTCGCGGTGCAGTTCCTTCGCTAGTTTGCGCAAACGGGTCGCCTCGCTCTCCAGGCGCTGAGCACGTTCTTGGAGGAATCGATCGGCGGGCCCCGGGTGGGCTTTGAGTGCTTCCCGCGGTTCGCGTCCTGCCGTGAAGCTGGCCACCACATCGGGCGGCAACTCTGCCTCTGCCTCGGCATTGCCCACACGAAAGTCGCGGAACTCCGCGGCGGTGTTGCGGAATTTTGCCAAGCCGACCCGAGAGCCATTGAGCGCACTGTCTTTGCTTCGGAAAACTACATCGCCATTGACGGAGCATTCCCAGACTCCGTCCGCTCGCCGCACTCGGAGGCTGTTCCAGTCGCCACTGCGATACGCGGCCGAAGGCACCGTGCCCAGGATTCTCCACGAAAAGATATCCGGTCCCTCGAAGGCGGTGAGACGGAGTTCTCCGCCGGTCGGGTAGAAGCCGTAGTGCCGACCCTTTTCATCGCCGGCAAAGATCAATCCGGCGGCCCCAGAATTGTCATCGAGACGAACGGAGACCTGAAGTTCGGTGCCTTCTGGAGCGGCGTCGCGTTTCAAGAGATAGGCACGACCGCCAAAACCTGCGCCCGCGCCCTCCACTAAAATCCGGCCGCCTTTCTGGCGCCAATGGGAACCCAGGAAGGATTCCCACTGGTTGGTGTTGAGAGCCCCCTGACGCAACCAGCGATCCATGGCCATGGGGTTGGGTTGCTTGAGCAGAGCCTTGAGGTGATTGGCGGGCGTGGCAAAACCGAGATTTTGGGTCAGCAGGCTCTTGGCATTGACGATGCCGTGGACGTGGCCCGATCGATCGAGCAAGGGTCCTCCGCTGTTACCGGGTTCGATCGGCATGGCCAACTGCAGCATGGGGCGTCCTTCAAGATCCCGACGTGCAGAGAGAACTCCTTCTACGACGCTCTGGTTCAGGCCCAAGGGATGGCCTAAGGCGATGACCGATGCTCCCTGTGGCAAGGTATCGCTGTCCCCCAAAGGCAAGGCGTTCAGCCCGGTGGCCCGAACCCTGAGGATAGCCAGATCATGCGGCCGATCCCAGGCGTGGATGCCGATGACCTCCGGAGTGCTGCCGTCGGCCAGGCGTACTTGCACGGATCTTCCTTCGCCGATGACGTGCAAGCTGGTGGCAATGAGACCCTCCGCAGCGATAATAAATCCCGTGCCGACGCCCTCTTGGGTGCCGTCACGGCCCCGACCGTCAATCCGGACAATGGCCGTGCGGGTTTTGTCCACCAACTGGGCCGTAGTGCGGCCAGTTGATTCAGAAGTGGTCTTGGTGCTTCGTGCGGGCGATTTGCTGGCGGGCTTCTGCGGCTGCGACTTGGGGTTCAGCGACGCAGCCTCTGCCGAGACCAGTCCCAGAAGGCAGAGAAAGAGCAGGGTGGAGCGCACGCGTTCAGATTAATGCTTTTCGGGACGGATGCGAGCGCTCGAGAGAAACCGCTGAAACCCACCGCCCAGGAGTTCGGTGACGTCGCGTTGGATTTCTGGATCGGTCACCTCCCAGCCCGCTGCGGCAGTTGCTGTGTATTTTTCAGTTAAGGCTTCGGCAAGGATGCTCCTGGAGTGCTGCCATTTGTAGAGCACCTGATCGAGGACGCGGGCGTCGGAATGCTGCGGCGTGAAGGAGGTCCCCAGCAACTCTAGGCGCATCGTGGTAATTTCGCGGATGAGCTGGGGGGTGTTGGTAAACCACCAGCAACCGAAGGGATGAAGGTTTGGAAATTTGCGGGCCAAGACGACGAGCTCGTGCTGGTTCTCTCGCGCTAAGCAGGTCACCACGAAGCGGTTTTCTGGATGCGCGGCACAGAGGGCCTGAAGGGCATTCAAATCGGCCAGACCTACGCCGTCGCCGGCCATCCGAAGACGGGGGTTCACGGCCCGTTTCACTCCCATCATTAGAGCAAAGGCTTGTCCCTGATCGCGGCAATGCGGCAGTACGGCTCCTTCGATTAATCGGGCGATTTCGGAGTCGGCGGGCCAGGCAAAGGACGGAGGTAGCGACACCATGCAGTAGCAGCTGTCGATTCGCTGGGTCCAGTCGCCAAGAAATCGGCGGACTTCACCGAGGGTCTGAGGGGTGAGTTCGCGTGAAACGGCATAGCCTTGATCGCGGAGCCAAACGGAGGTCTCTGGCCAGGCGACGAGTAGGGGGTCGATGCGTAGGGCTGCGACGAAGCGGGGATCCCGGGCGAAACCTCGGTCCCAGGTCGGGCGTTCGATGGGATCGAACGGAGAGTTCGTCATGCAGATGGAGGCGATGTTGGCCTTCTCCAGGATGCGGTTGATAAAGTCCTGGGGGTTCTGTGAGGCATACCAACTGCGCAGGTTTTTGAGGTCGTTTTTCCGGGGATCAATGCCCAGTAAATTCAGTGTTGTGAGGACGCCGCGGCAGGCTTCCGAAATGGGGGAATGTTCGGTGAAGAGCGCCTCCCAGACGTAGGCTGCTTGTTCTTGCTTGGAAGCACTCCAGAAACGTTCGAGTGGGACCGTCATCTGGCGTGAGGCCTCGCTCACGAGGTAGTGGTAGACTAGCACTTCGTCGATGCCCCACAGCAGCATCTCTCCCTGCGCGGGGTCGTAGAGATGAGTATGGATGTCATGGACCGGGGTGGCCTGGACGATGCGGGAAACCCGAGTTTGGAGCGAATCAGCCATG
>JBDKKQ010000025.1:0-9497 GCA_039796015.1 Verrucomicrobiota bacterium | reverse complement strand
GGTCGGCGTCTTCCACGATTGAGGTCCGAGTCCGGCGTCCGTCGGCGCATTCGCACCGTCTAGGAGACAGCGCGGGCACAGACCACCCGGGGCCCGATCGGGAATGAGGGACAGGCATCGCGGACAGGGTCGCGAGGGCACTGCCGACGCAGATACTGATGAGGATTCAGTGCTCATACACCTACTTAATGGGGCTTCCTTCGCTCAAGGTTACACGAAATCCGTGGCCCTGTCGTAGTCTTGGTTTGGTTGTCTGGTCGCGGTTCCGAGTTGCGGCCTCCCGCGCACCCTCCTACAGACAAGAACCCAGTCCTAAACAGTTGAGAGGGATCTGCTTTTGGCAGCGTAAAGGATTCGGGAGGGTGCTCCGGGCGGCAGCGGGATCGGGCCGGAGCGAGCATAGGAACGTCGACACCCTGACCCCCATCGCGCGACAGCGCGAAAGGCGAGCCGGCCCCAACGTTCCCTGCGAGCGCAGGACTGGTCCCGCGGAGGCCCCACCGCCAACAAGCCCCAGGCGCCAGCCCCGGCACTCTGCCACCGCAAAACAGGTGAGAGCGCCAGAGTGTATGCGGCGTTCCTTCAGAACGCTCCGGTTGTGCACCATACCCGGGGTTTCACCCCGGGCTGGTATGCGGTGCCCCGTTGGGGCACTCCGAATGCCTCACCTCTCTTTGAGCGTACCTGCGAGCGCAAGACTGTTCCCGCGGAGGCCCCACCGCAAACAAGCCCCAGGCGCCAGCCCCGGCACTCTGCCACTGCAAAACAGGTGAGAGCGCCAGCTCCGTCACCCAGCATCCCACCACTCCAAAAATATGTGAGACAGACCCTTTTTGTGTAAATAGGTGGGACCGACCCCGCCGCCTTTGCCGCGTGTGTTGCGTCAACGGGGTGGCGGGGTAGCGTTGCGGCCTTGAATGCACCACGGGTCATCACGTTCTCCCCGTCGCTGACGATTCCGCTGACGCGGGATTGTCCGTGGAACTGCGCCTACTGCGGGTACCGGCGGGATCGAGAGGGGCTGATGCCAGAAGCGCGCTTCGAGGAACTCTTGGTCACAGCACGGAAGGGCGGAGCCACGGAGATCTTGTTCCTGGCAGGCGAGGCTTCGGATGCCATGCCTCACTTGCGCGCGGAGTTGAAGGCGCGGGGCTTCGACGATTTTGTCGCACACGTTCGCTGGGCCTGTGAGCGAGCCTTGGAAGCCGGCTTTCTGCCGCACACCAACATCGGCGCCATGTCTCCGCGCGACTTCGAGCGGTTGGCCGACGTGAATGCCTCCATGGGCCTGATGCTCGAAAACATCGACGACGACTTCAATCGGACCATCGCCCCGCAGAAATCCGCCAAGGGTCGCTTACACACATTGGAGGCCGCCGGCCGCGCTCGCGTGCCGTACACCAGTGGCATTCTCATAGGACTGGGTGAATCGCGGGAGTCCCGGATCCGCTCGCTCGATGCCCTGGCCGAAATCCACGCGCGCCATGGGCATTTGCAGGAAATCATCCTCCAGAACTTCATCCCCAATGAGGGATCGCGCCTTAGCTCTGTGCCCGAAGCTCCCGCGCTGGAAGAATATCTGCAGCTCATCGAGCACTGGCGGCGCGTGGCCCCCG
This sequence comes from Verrucomicrobiota bacterium, assembly GCA_039796015.1. Lineage (GTDB taxonomy): Bacteria > Verrucomicrobiota > Verrucomicrobiia > Limisphaerales > UBA9464 > SXXZ01. The sequence goes on along the minus strand of JBDKKQ010000025.1, from coordinate 7,881 downwards.
GGGTGGCTATTCAGATTCCGCCCAATATTAATCCGCACTGGGAAGCCTTGCTGCCGTGGACCGACGACCTGGGCGGCATTAGCACCGACGGCGATTGGGTCAATCCCCTCAACCCCTGGGCCCCTCCCGAACGCTACGCTCAGGCCTGCCAACGCCAAGGAGCCGAACTGCACCACCGGTGGCCGGTGTATGATGCGTATGTGGAGAAGGGCTGGATTTCCGCCCGAGTCGCCGCAGTGATCCAAGCCCGAGACGGACGGACTAAGCTCAGTGCGGACGGACCTCGCAAACCCATGCCCGAAACGCACCGCCTCCATGGACCGGCTGAACCGCTGACCAAGGCCTTGCGCGGCCAGGCGCTGTCGGTAGACGAAACCCTGAAGTTGGCCCAGGCCGATGGCGCGGCGCGCGAGGAAATTCGCGAGGCGGCCGATGCGTTGAACCGACGTCTCCATGGCGAGGTCGTGACGTATGTGGTCAACCGCAACGCCAACTTCACCAACGTCTGCACCACAAACTGTTCCTTCTGCGGATTTTACCGTCCGCCGGGCCATCCCGAAGCCTACACCCGGACTGTCGGGGCTGTGGTCGAGCGCGTGCTGCAAACGCCTTGGGTCAGCGAGGTTTGCCTGCAAGGCGGTATCCATCCGGACCTCGGGCTGGAGTATTATGAAGAGCTGCTCCGCGCCCTGAAGAGCGCCTTGCCCGGCGTTCATCTCCACGCCTATTCGCCCATGGAGATCCACTCGCTGTGCCGCAAGAGCGGTCTGGATCCCCGCACGGTGCTCAGTCGCCTGCGCGATGCCGGCCTGGGATCGGTTCCCGGCACAGCCGCGGAAATTCTCGATGACGCCATGCGTGACCAGCTCTCGCCCGACAAGCTCCGAGCCGCCGAGTGGGAGGCTATTATCGAAGCGGCCCACCAGACCGGACTTCGCTCGACGGCCACCGTGCTCTTCGGCCACCGCGAATCGTGGGAAGACCTCATCCGGCACCTCGACCGCATCCGCTCTCTCCAGCGGCGTACCGGCGGGTTCACGGAGTTTGTGCCCTTGGCCTTCGTGCCGTATCGCAATCGCTTGGGCGGCGAATTGGCCCGGGAGGCAGGCGTAAGTCCAGAGGCGTTGGCCGAGGCCGGAGTCGGCCGGGTGGAGCAGCTGTATCCCATCGCCCGTTTGTTCTTAGGGGAGGAAATTCCGAATCTTCAGACCAGTTGGGTGAAGCTGGGGCCCGAGCGTGCGGCGGCCATGCTCCGTTCCGGCTGCAACGATTTCGGCGGCACGCTTTATGAAGAAAGCATCACCCGCGAGAGCGGTGGGCGTTTTGGAGAATGCCTCACCCCGGTCGAGATCGAGGCTGCGATCCGTTCGGTCGGTCGGATTCCGCGCCGCCGGACGACCTTGTACGGTGTGCCGGTCTGAGTGTTGCTCTGACGGGTTAAAATCCGGATCCTTCCCGCCTACTCTCGGCACACCGATTCGTAGAGTGCGACGTACTCGGCCGATTGTTTTTCCCAGGAGAAATCCGCCGTCATGCCATTGTGGCGGAGGTGCTGTAGCCACGCGGGTTCCTTCCAAAGGGCCAGCGCCTTCAGGACGGCTTTATGCAATGCCGCCGCCGAATACGTGGTGAACTTGATGCCAGTGGCCTGTGCCGCGTTGTCTCGGGGATCTACCACAGAGTCTTGAAGGCCTCCGGTGGCTCGAACGATGGGAATGGCTCCATAGCGTAGCGAATACAACTGATTGAGACCGCACGGCTCAAAGCGCGAGGGCATCAGATAGAAATCGGCACCGGCTTCGATGCGGTGCGACAAGGCTGGATCAAAACCAATGCGTGCAGCCACTTGAGTCGGAAAGCGTTTGGCCAAATCGCCAAAGGCATTCTCCAGTGCCCGATCACCACTGCCTAAGAGCGCAAACTGCAAAGACTCGCCAGCATCGATGAGTGATCGAAGCGTCTGGATAATTAACGCTGAACCCTTCTGGTCTGTGAGTCGGGAGATGTTGGCAAAAAGTGGGACTCCCGAATCCTCCGGCAGACCCATCTCCCGTTGTAACGCGGCTTTGCACGTCGCTTTGCCCGAAAGGTCCTGCGCCGAGAAGCTCGCTGGAAGGGCCGGGTCGGAGGCGCTGTTCCACTCCTCATAATCGACCCCGTTGAGAATACCGCCTAGATCGTTGTAGCGCTTAAGCAGCAAGCCTTCGAGGCCGCAGCCGTATTCGGGGGTCAGGATCTCCCGCACATAGTTTGGGCTCACCGTGGTGATCGCCTGGGCTTGGGTGAGACCGGCCTTCAAGAAGTTCACCCGTTCAAAATGCAGGGCGCTCTCCAAGTGAAGCCAATCGCTGGGAAGACCCGTCAGTCCCCAACTGGCCGCCGGGAACGATCCCTGAAAAGCCAAATTGTGGACGGTGAAAATCGTCCGAGGCGGCTGGGCCCACCCGGTCTGCAGTTGGGCATGTCGGGCTAGGATCGGGATCAGCCCCGTTTGCCAATCGTGGCAATGCACGACCTTTGGGGGCTCCGGCAGATGGCGGGCCAAGATCAACGCCGCACGACTTAGGAAGATGAACCGGGCCGAATTGTCTGCGTAGTCCCGACCGACTTCGCCATAGAGACCAGGCCGATCAAAGAATCCGGCCTGCTCCACAAACCAAAGCGTGAGGTTGGGTGAGGGCTTTTGGCAATGGAAGCGCCCTTCCACCAGGCTGTCTCCCATCGGGATGTCCCAGCGCCAGGAGGTTGCTTCAATGCCCGGAAAGGTCTTGGTTATTCCACGATAGAGCGGCGTCACCACCGAGACTTGCAGACCCGTCCCCGCCAATGCCCTGGCCAGGGCCGATACCATGTCGGCCAGACCCCCGGTCTTTGAATAGGGATTCAGCTCACTGGTCGCCAGCAGCACGTGCATGGCTACAGTCTTTCGCGCACCCTATCGAGCGAACAAGGCCGAAGTCTTTCGAGTGAAAAGACTCGGGTTTTGAGAGGCATCCCAAGAATGGCCAGAAATCTGTTTTACTGCTATCGTTCCTCCACCGTCAGCCATCCCTTGTGAAAGCCCTCATTGATACCGCGGACAAGAAATCCGAACGCGCCTTCCTCGTGGGCGTCGAACTCAAAAGCCAAACAGCATGGGATGTCTCGGACTCCCTCGATGAATTGGCTGAACTAGCCAACACGGCCGGGGTCGCGGTGGTGGGGCAAGGAACCCAGCGCTTGGAGGCACCGCACTCGGGCACGTTCATTGGGGCGGGCAAGGCCGAGGAGTTTGCCAAGGCCGCCAAGGAGGCCAATGCCGACACCGTCCTCTTCGACGAAGAACTCTCCGGGGCCCAGGCCCGCAATCTGGAGGAGATTTTCGGAGCGAAGGTCATCGACCGCACAGCGCTCATCCTCGATATCTTCGCTCAGCGGGCCCGCACCCGGGAAGGCAAGCTGCAGGTCGAGTTGGCTCAATTGCAGTACCTCATGCCGAGGCTCACCCGCTACTGGACCCACCTTTCCCGCCAGCGGGGATCCACAGGGTCGATCGGTGGTGAGGGCGAATCTCAGCTCGAGGCCGATCGCCGCAAGACGCAGGAGCGCATCGAGAAGATCCGCACCGAGCTCACCACGGTTCGGCGCCAGCGATCCACCCAGCGAGAAGGTCGTCAGCGCCACCAGTGGCCTTTGGCCTCCATCGTGGGCTACACCAACGCCGGCAAATCGACGTTGCTCAACGCCCTCACCGGATCCGAGGTGATGGCCGAAGACATGCTCTTCGCCACCCTCGATCCGACCACGCGCCGGCTTCGCCTGCCTTCCAACCAGAACGTGCTCTTGAGCGATACGGTAGGATTCATCCGCAAGTTGCCGCATGGATTGGTAGAGGCCTTCAAGGCGACCTTGGAGGAAGTTGTCGAGGCGGACCTGCTCATCCACGTGGTGGACACCAGCCATCCCAACGCTGCCCAGCAGATGGAAGCGGTCAATGCAGTGCTCGCCGATATCGGAGCCCAAGAAAAACCCATGCTCATGGTCTTCAATAAGATCGATAAGCCCGGGGCTACCGAAATGGCCGCGATGTGTTGCCAGCAATTTCCCAAAGCTGTGGCGGTCTCTGCCCGTAAAAAGCAAGGCTTCGAGAGCCTCTTTGCAGAGTTGGGGGCCATGCTCAAGCCGATCCGGGAATTCGTAGAGATTCGCATCCCCCACCATGAGCAGAAGGTCATGAGCCGCCTCCACTCGGTGGCGCAGGTTGTCGAGCAGGACTACTCCGGCGAAGAGGCCTGCTTCCGGGTTCGTCTCCCGCCCTATCTCCGGCATGAGTTCGAGCCTTACCTTGTCTCGTTCCACACTGGAGATTGAACCGTCTCTACGGGTCCAAGCTCATCGAAGCGGTGCCTCGTATCGCCCTCCTCGGCTTTGCGAGTGGCCAAGAAATTTGGTTTACCGGCCCGGTTGGTTTGCCAAGGCTATCAGGATCATGCGCCTTCTTCGTTGGTGGACATTGTTGTTTTGCCTGGTGTCGCGGGTCATCGGTGGCGAGTTCCGCACCATCACCGGTGACGTCTACGTGGGCGAAGTGTCCGCCGCAGATGCCGACGGCCTTATCGTCCGGCAACAGTCCGGAATTTTTTCTCCCCGCGTTGACTGGGCCAAACTGGACGAAGCGACACTTAAGTCTTTGGCAGGCCATCCCCGTGCCGGCCGCTTTGTCGAACCGATGTTGGAACCCCCGGCTGAAGATATTGCTCGCGTTGAAGCTCGAAAAATTGATGTCCGCCAGCCCGAGCGGGCCTCTCGACCCGCAGCCGACATTGCTGGCAAGGGAGTTTACGCCGCGCTAACCACGCCCAACGGAATGATCCTCCTCGGATTTCTCTACTTGGCCAACTTGTACGCCGCCTACGAGATCGCCCGTTTCCGCTGGCGCCCGGTGCCGTTGGTGTGCGGAGTGTCGGCCGTATTACCAGTGATCGGTCCTATTATCTTCTTGGCGCTGCCTCGACGCGAAGAGGAGGTCGTGGTGAGTGCGACGGATGAGGCAGTGGCTGCCCAGTCCCTCAGCGTGCCTGCCCAACCGGTGGCCGCTGCGGCCGCTTCCAGCGCCGCGGGCCCAGCCGCCCGAAGCGCGGCGGGTTCGAACGAGGGCTTGCCCAAACACTTTCGTCGTGGTGAAACAACCTTCAATCGCCGCTTCTTCGAGACCCAGTTCCCCTCGCTCTTCAAGGTTGTGGCCTCTGAGGCCGACAAGGATCTGGTACTGGATATTACCACGGCGGCCGGCGTCATTGTGGCCACCCGGATTAGCCGCATTAGTGGCAGCGACCTGGCGCTGAAATCCTCGGATGGAGCTGAAAGCACCATCGAATTTGCCCAGGTTCTCGAGGTTAAACTCCGCAACAAAAACGCCTGAAGTCGAAATTGTTTCGATGAAATATCGAGCCATTCTCCTCTTTGGGGCACCGGGTGCAGGCAAAGGAACCCAGGGCAAGATTCTCGGTCAGATACCGAATTTCGTGCATTTTTCCTGTGGCGATGCCTTCCGTAATCTCCGGGTAGATTCTCCCCTCGGCCGAGTGTTTGTAGAATACGCGTCGAACGGCCGACTGGTTCCTGACGAGCCGACCATCCAGCTCTGGAAGCAATCCATGGATGGACTTGCTGCGACCGGTCGTTTCAATCCCGAGGCCGATACGCTCCTACTGGACGGGATTCCGCGAAACCCCCTTCAAGCTGAAATCATGCGCGACATGATCGACGTGAAAGCCATTTTCAACTTGTTCTGTCCGGTGATGGACAAACTGATCGTGCGGCTCCAGCGACGCGCCTTGAAGGAGAACCGTCTCGACGATGCCAATGTGGAGACCATCCGTAGCCGTCTGGAAACCTACAAACGGGAGACTCGAGCTGTTTTGGAGTGCTATCCAGACTCGTTGATTCATCAAATTGATTCGACCCAAGAACCGATCCTTGTCCTCGCAGACATTCTCAAAGTGATCGTTCAGATTCCTAAGCCGGCCGTCAGTGACGGGAGCACGATCTACAGCGTTTGAGATGCAGGGCTCCTTCGCCCGCCGTCCTGCCGCAGAGCAGTCCATCGAGTTTCGCTCACCGTCGTTTTCAACGATGGCCCGGGATTGGAAAATCCGGGCAAGACCGAGCAATTCGCCTTCGCCTTTCAGTAAAAATCGATGCAGGAACGCTCCAGAGACATCCGTTGGGCGAACCTTTGGGCGAAGGTAGGCCTCCGAATCAAACAGGCCTCCAAAGTGCTGCTAAAAGTCTGTTCCTCGATCCGGACAAGCACGTTTTCAAATCGAATTTTTGCAGAACACTGTTGACACCCTCCATCAGCGTTTCTATCTATTCCCGCTCAATCGAAGCGTTGCATGCACCGTGTTCGGTTTCCGGTCCGTGTTGGACTGGAGATCGGACTTTTTGCCGTCGGAAGATGGCAGCCAGCCGATAGACGAAGTGAGGAACCCGAAAGGGGTCATTGCCGCGTCGCTGGGTTGGAGGAGTTGGCAAACGAACAGGGCCCGCGTAGCTCAGTTGGTAGAGCACGTCCTTGGTAAGGACGAGGTCATCGGTTCAAGCCCGATCGCGGGCTCCATTCGGAGTCGAAGTTTGTTTTGGAGTCAGAATTTGTTTTGGAGTCAGAATTGGTTTAGTAAGATTCAGAAAGAAGTTCTTTTGGTTTGCTGGCTTGCTGGCTTGAAGTCCTGGCTAAATCCCAGTGGCTCCGACCGCAGCGGATCCAACTGAGGTTCAGAACGGAATCGAGAACAGATTCGCTCGCTCGAAAAAAAGGGCTCGTTTTTAAAAAAACGCGTTCAAAAGACGAAAAGACAGAGACGACAGAGACGGCAGAGAAGACAAAAAGACAGAAAAGACAAGAGTCGCGGACGAGAGAAAAATCAGACACGACTTTTAAGACACACTTTTAGATACGGCTTTCAGAAACGAAGAATAGAAAACGATACGACACATGGCTAAAGAAACCTTCAACCGGACGAAGCCCCACATGAACGTGGGTACCATCGGTCACGTCGACCACGGCAAGTCCACCCTCACCGCCGCAATCGTCGCAGTACAGCATCGCAAGGGGTTGGCCCCTATGATCGAGTACAAAGACATCACCAAGGGCGGCACCGTCCGTGATGATACCAAGACCGTGACCATCGCTGTGTCGCACGTCGAGTACGAGAGCCCGAACCGTCACTACGCTCACGTGGACTGCCCTGGACACGCTGACTACGTGAAGAACATGATCACCGGTGCCGCCCAGATGGACGGTGCAATTCTGGTGGTTAGCGCTGCCGACGGTCCGATGCCCCAGACCCGCGAGCACATCCTCTTGGCCCGCCAGGTGGGTGTTCCGAGCATTGTGGTGTTCCTGAACAAGGTTGACTTGGCCGACGCCGATCTCCTCGAGCTCATCGAGATGGAAATCGTCGACCTCCTCAACAAGTATAGCTTCCCTGGCGACAAGACCCCGATCGTTCGCGGTTCCGCCACCGCCGCCATCGCCGGAACTCCGGAAGGCGAAGCCGCCATTGCCAACTTGCTCAACGCCCTGGATACCTTCATCCCGGAGCCTCCGCGCGAGCAGGACAAGCCCTTCCTGATGTGCATCGAAGACGTGTTCAACATTGAAGGTCGCGGCACAGTCGTGACCGGTCGTGTGGAGCGCGGCGTCATCAACAAGATGTCCGAAGTCGAGATCGTCGGCCTCAAGGACACCCGCAAGACCACGGCGACGGACATCGAAATGTTCCGCAAGCTGTTGGATTCGGCGAGCGCGGGCGACAACGTCGGCGTTCTGTTGCGCGGCACGAAGAAGGAAGAAGTCGAACGCGGCATGGTTTTGGCCAAGCCAGGTTCGATCAAGCC